>CAMFLN010000116.1 GCA_945957305.1 uncultured Planctomycetaceae bacterium
GACTCGATCGCAGCCACAGCCAGCAAGTGCGCGACGTGCAATTGGAATTCGGCGAGGACGAAATTCAGATGTTCGTCGTCGCCGACGATTTTCCCGAAGTCGACCTCTGGGGAGCACGGCGGCGCTGCGATTTCTTCGAATGGGTTTATGACATTCCACTGCGCGTCGAATGGCGCGACCCTCGCGCCGCAGCTCTCAAGAACGGGGCCAACGGCGCCACAGAACATGCGACCGGGCTGCCGGTCACAGGCGGGAAGGTTTAAGCATCGGCAAGTGCAGTTATTGGTTCGCATCAAATGCCGCAGCCTGACTCGACCAATCGCTTCACGGACCGCGTCGAAAATTACGTTCGCTTCCGGCCTGGCTATCCGTGTGAAGTGTTGCAGGTGCTGGCCACACAGGCCGGCCTCACGTCCAGCATGGTCGTGGCAGATGTCGGCGCGGGGACCGGCATTTCGAGTCGGCTGTTTCTCGAGAACGGCAACACTGTCTTCGCGGTCGAACCGAACGACGCGATGCGCGCCGCTGCGGAAAAACTCTTGAACCCCCTGCCGCGGTTTCACAGCGTTGCCGGCACGGCCGAACAAACCACGCTGGACGATACAAGTATCGACCTGGTCGTTGCCGGCCAGGCGTTTCACTGGTTTCGCGTGCCCGAGGCGCGGCGCGAGTTCAAACGTATTCTCCGTCCGGCCGGCTGGGTTGTCCTGTTGTGGAATACACGCCGCACGGACAGTACGCCGTTTCTGCGCGGTTACGAGCAGCTGTTGCTCGATTTCGGCACCGATTACCGCGAAGTCAATCACGCGAACCTGAGCGAGCCGACTTTACGCGAGTTCTTCGGCAGCTCGCCGCGGTACGCCCGGCTCGACAACGTGCAGCACTTCGACCTGGCCGGCCTGACCGGGCGGCTGCTGTCCAGCTCGTACGTGCCAGCGGCGGATGATCCGCGCTATCAACCGATGCTGGCCGCGCTGGGCCAACTGTTCGCCACCTATCAGGAGCAGGGGCAAGTGGCGTTCGAGTATGATACGGAGTTGTACTTCGGCACTTTGAGTTAAATCGCGCACACCGTATTATTCTGCGCTAGTTTACGTGCAATGCTCGACGACTTGCTGCCTCCGGGGGACCACCAACGCACGATCGACTGGGGCGGGCGCCGCCGTTCCTACTTGCTGCACATCCCACTCGGTTGGGACGGTCAAGGCGCCTTGCCGCTCGTGCTTGCGTTTCACGGCGGAGCCACTGACGGCGCCTTCATGGCTCGCTTCTCGGGCTTGAACGAGCAAGCTGACGCGGCCCGGTTCGCCGTGGCTTATCCCGACGGCACGGGCGAGCAGTCGCGCATGCTCACTTGGAATGCAGGTCGCTGCTGTGGCTATGCACGGCGTCATGCTGTCGACGACCTCGGATTCATTCAGGCCTTGCTCGACGATCTTCACGGCGTCATTAATCTCGATGCGCGGCGTGTCTACGCGACCGGGATTTCCAACGGCGCCATGATGGCCTACCGCCTGGCCGTGGAACTATCGAATCGCGTCGCGGCGATCGCCGCCGTGGCTGGCACGATGGAGGTGGAGTCCTTCACGCCAGGCCGGCCGGTGCCGATTTTGCATTTTCATGGAACAGCCGACGAATTCGTGCCGCACACCGGCGGGCGCGGTGCGCGCAGCTTGTCGCAGCTCGATTTCTCATCCGTCGACGATCTTATTCAGGCTTGGGTCGAATTCGATGGTTGCCAGCGCGAGCCGGTCGTGGAGCGTTTACCCCGGGTTTCTTCGGCGGATCTAGCTGTCGCGCGGCACTGGTATCCGCCTGACCGAACTGACGCCGAAGTCGTTTTGTATTTGATCGAAGGGGGGGGACATACCTGGCCAGGGCGGCAGTCGCGCATTACGGCGCTCGGTCGATCGACGCTCGCCGTCTCGGCCAATGAAACGATGTGGGAGTTTTTTGCCCGGTACGCGCTGCCGTAAGGCATCGCAGGTCGCGAGCTATTTCCCCTTTGGCCCGCCCGGAAAGCGATGCCCCGCAACTTCCATCGGAACGGCGTACACGCTCGTGCGTGCGGTCACGTATAAGGTTTTGAGGTCCTTGCCGCCGAATTCGCAGTTCGAGGGAACCTTGTCCGTTTTGATGGTGCCGAGCGCCTTCCCCTCGGGGCTGAAGACTTGGACGCCGGTAGCCGCCGCAATGTAGAGATTCCCGCGGCTGTCGACGGCGCATCCGTCGCCGCCGCCATTCTTCTTGCCAGGTACCTGTTCAATCTTGCAGAACGCGCGCCCCGTCCCCAGTTTGCCCGGCGCGGTGACCGGGTAAGCCATCATCTCTTCCCGCACAAAGGGAATAACGTAGAGGGTTTTCTCGTCGGGCGAGAGGATAATCCCATTGGGTCCGCGAACGTCTTCGAGCACACGCGTGACTTTCTTGTCGGGCGCGATGTAGTACACGCCGTTGACCGGCTGATTCGATTTACCATCGAGCGAAAACGACGGGTCCGTGAAGTACACTCCGCCGCTTGAGTCGACAACCAGGTCGTTGACACCGTTAAACGGCTTGCCGTCGTATTCACTGGCTAGCAGGCGCTCTTCTTTGCTCTGCGGTGACCAGGCGACGACACCATTGCGCTGGCAGCAGACGATCTCGCCAGCGGCGTTGAACATCTGACCGTTGGCGTGGTTGGTCTGGTCGCGAAAGACGGTGGTCGAATTGTCAGGCTCAATCCGGTAAACCTTGTCGGCCGGCACATCGGTGAAATACACCACGCCATTCTTGTCGGTTGCCGGACCTTCGGTGAACTTGAACTTGCCATTGATTTCGACCGGCGCGCCGCTCGGGCCGATGCCGGGAATCTTGTCTTGTGCCCCTGCCGTTGTTGCCGTCACAAGGCACAAGGAAAGTGCTAACCAGCCATAGCAGGCAGAACGGTTGATGCGGGCGGGCATGCGTGAGGTCTCCCGGCTGTTGAACAATCGTGGCCATGAGGTCACCGCCAGGATAACGCAAAAGTGCGCCGTGGGTAGACTTTGATCCCCCGACCTGGCAAAGTTCGGATCTGGCCGTGCCACGGCACGATACGCGAACCGACAGCGGCAGGCAACTTACATCGCTTCACGCGACGACTGGCCAATCATCATGCCGCGTCTTTATCACCGGCAATTTCATAGAGGTGCGCGTTGCGCAGTTTGCCGACCGTGCGCACAGCTCCGGCAGCACGCAGGCAATAGGCAATGCGCTGCGCGATCCAGCGGTCGATGTCGAGTGCTGCCGCGAGGCTCCCGGTGTGAAACCTTTCGGGCAGGTCGCAATCCAGCAGGGCAATCAAGTCCGCGGCTGTGCGTAAGACGCGCGATTCGGCGACATCGAGCAGGAGTTGGTCTTCGACCTGGAAGTCGCTCCGCCGATAGCGGCGCCGCCGGCCGTGGCCCGGGTAGCGATACTCTTCGACATCGACCAACACGGCTTCGACAGTCAGGCGTGGGTGCGGAAAGACCTTGGTGAAATAGACCAGATCGTGAAAGACGTCCAGCATTTTGCCGCGCTTGGGGCTACGGCGCCGTTCCACGATTTTGCCTCGTTTGCGGCGCCTTTTGACGAGCGTCTTCTCGCGCACGATCGGTTTGACAACGCGCACCGTATGCTCGGCGAGCAGATCGGCGATCTTGAAGCTGATCGCACCCAAACGACCGTGCTGAATTTCGATCAGCTCGTCGTCTTTGACGGCGTCGACACGGTAGCGACCGTAGCGGACCTCGGTCTGCGCCTCGGTGCCGGCGTACAGCAGCTTCAATTCGCGATGCAAGCTGGTTTCCATGCGATCCGTCGCAAGTGCCAGGACTCCGCGCGGCAGGCGTCAGGCCTGCGGCTCAATGCCAAAATCGCGAATCGTCAGCAGGCTGTCCAGGGCGATATTGCGCTTGGCAAACGCCTCGCGCCCTCCTTCCAGCCGGTCGACGATTGCTATCACGCGCGAAATCTTCATGCCGAATTCGAGCGCCCGATCGATCGCCAACAGCGACGAGCCGCCGGTGGTAACGACGTCCTCGACGATCACGGCTTCGTCGCCAGGCTGGACGGGCCCTTCGATATAGCGGTTCGTGCCGTGCCCCTTCGGCTCTTTACGGACCATGAAGCCCAAGAGCGGCAACCCACGCACGCCGGCCAGCGTAATGACGGCCGCGGTAATCGGATCAGCGCCGATCGACATTCCGCCCACAGCCTTGGGCAATCGGTCGCCGAGGAGCGCCAGAATGCCCTCGCCGACCAGGCGAGCACCCGCCGAGTCGAGCGTGACCTGCTTGGTATCGAGGTAAAAGCTCGCCTTCTTGCCCGAGGCGAGCGTAAAGTCGCCAAATTTGAGGGCTTTCGCGCGTACCAGATCGATCAGCGGTTGCTTGTCGTACACAGCCATCCCTGCGAGAAAGGGTAGGAGGGGGGAATTAGCGGACCAGTGCGAAGCATACCAATCTGCGGCAGGCTTGCTAGAGGCCGCCGCCGCGCGCGTTCCGCAGGCAGGCTGACCTATCAGCATCGGGCCAGATTTTGCTATTACTGGGCCGCCAAGCCACGGAGGGCCCCGACGATGTCGCAGCTGCAATTTGTTCCCCGTATTCATACGACGAGTCTGATCGTTATCCCGGCGCGCCTTGCCTCGAGCCGGCTGCCGCGCAAAATGCTCTTGCGCGAGACGGGCAAGTCGTTGATTCACCACACGTTCGAAGCCGCCCAACGCGCCACGCGCCCCGAGGGGGTCTGTGTCGCGACCGATCATGAAGAAATCCTGAACGAGGTGCGGTCCTTTGGCGGGCAGGTCGCCATGACCAGCCCGACTTGCGCCAGCGGCACCGATCGAGTCGCCGAGATCGCGCGTTCCCGGCCGGACATCGATATTTTCGTCAACGTGCAAGGGGATGAGCCGGAGCTGGCCGGTGCTTCTGTCGACCTGGTGGTCGAGCTGTTGGAGCGCGATCCCAGCTTGATGATGTCGACCTTGGCTACGCCAATCCGTCGCCGCGAGCAGTGGCTCGATCCGGCCTGCGTGAAAGTCGTTTTCGACGGTCAAGGCAGGGCGTTGTACTTCAGCCGCGCGCCAATTCCGTTCGTGCGCGACTGGCACGATGACCTGCTAACGCAAAATCCGCCGAATTTTTTCCAGCACGTGGGCCTGTACGCTTACCGGCGGGAATTCTTGCTGCAAATTGCTCAATTGCCTCCGGCGCCGCTCGAGCAATTGGAGAAACTGGAACAACTCCGCGTGCTCGACGCGGGGTACAAAATCGCCGTGGGTGTGGTCGATGAACCCACCGTCGGCATCGATACGCCCGAGGATTACGCGGCATTTGTGCGAAGGGTGCGTTCCCGCTAAAATGCAGCCCCAGGGTTCGTGCGGGGTGAACCATGGCCCTGGCCCCACCGATTGAGCGTTTGGTCGGCGTTTCCGCTTAAAATCGTCCGCGTATTTCGGCGCACGAGCGGTCACGGCGGCCCAGCGCATTTCCTCGAAACTTCACGCGTGACGCAGTATTCTTGAGCCCTCCCTGGCGTGGGCTCATTTTGTTTTTGTCTCAGTGTTTTGTAGCAGTTCCACGAGCGCCCACGGGTCGTGGTCGTGGTGGACTATTGGCATTATCGAATTGATTCGCGTCGTATCCTGATCGTTCCTACACATGGACGGTGAATAGCATGACCAAGCATATCTTCGTAACCGGCGGCGTGGTCAGCTCGCTGGGCAAGGGACTGACCAGCGCCTCGATCGGCATGCTGCTCGAACGACGCGGTCTACGCGTGCGGATGCAAAAGCTCGACCCGTACATCAACGTCGACCCCGGCACGATGAGCCCCTATCAGCACGGCGAGGTGTACGTGCTGGATGATGGCAGCGAGACGGACCTCGACCTGGGGCACTACGAGCGATTTACCAACAGCCCCCTGACACGCGATTCGAACTATACCACCGGCCAGATCTATCTGTCGGTGATCAACAAGGAGCGCCGTGGCGACTACCTGGGCAAGACCGTGCAGGTCATTCCGCACATCACCAACGAAATCAAAAGCGTCATCCAGAAGCTGGCCGCGGACAACGTCGACGTCGTGATCACCGAGATCGGCGGCACGGTCGGCGACATCGAGAGCCAGCCGTTCCTCGAAGCGATCCGCCAGTTTTCGCTCGATATCGGCAAGGAAAACTGCCTGTACATCCATCTGACTCTCGTGCCGTATCTCAAGGCGGCCGGCGAGCTGAAGACCAAACCCACGCAGCACTCGGTCGGCCAGTTGCGGCAGATTGGTATTCAGCCCGACATTTTGATTTGCCGCACCGAGCGGTCGATCAGCCGCGAGGATCGCGAGAAGATCGCGCTCTTCTGCAACGTGCCGAAGGACGCCGTGATCGAGGAGAAGGACAAGGACTTCTCGATTTACGAAGTGCCTTTGAGCCTGATGGACAACAAGCTCGACGAATTGATCGTGCGGCGGCTGGGCCTCGCGGCCGGCCAGCTCGATATGGACGATTGGCGCGACTTGCTACACAAGCTGCGCAATCCCGACCACGAGCTGGGCATTGCCGTGGTGGGCAAATACGCCGAGCACCGTGACGCCTACAAGTCGATCTACGAGGCGCTCGATCATGCCGGGATCGCGCACCGTGCGCAAATTCGCATCCAACGCATCCAGAGCGAAGAGGTCGAGCGCGACGGACCGGAGCGCTTGCTGGCCGGGTACGACGGGCTGCTTGTGCCGGGCGGTTTCGGCGAACGAGGCATCGAGGGCAAGGTCGAAGCGATTCGCTTCGCTCGTGAACGGGGCATTCCGTTTTTCGGCATTTGCCTGGGGATGCAATGCGCCGCCGTGGAGTTTGCCCGCAACGTTGTAGGGCTCGCCGGGGCGCACTCGACCGAGATTTGCAAAGATACGCCCCACCCGGTGATTTGCTTGCTGGACGAACAGAAGGCGATCACGGATAAGGGGGGGACGATGCGGCTGGGCGCGCAAGAGGCCGTGCTGGCGGCCGACAGCCGCGCGGCGGAAGCCTATCGAAGGACGCGCATCTTCGAGCGGCATCGGCATCGCTACGAATTCAACAACGTCTATCGCAACCAGTTCGTGGCGCACGGCATGTGTTTCGCGGGCACCAGTCCTGACGGCTCGCTTGTCGAGGTGATCGAATTGCCAGCTCATCCCTGGTTCGTGGCCGTGCAATTCCATCCGGAATTCAAGAGCAAGCCGACGGCGGCGCATCCCTTGTTTGCCGGATTCATCGGTGCGGCGGTAGCGCGGCACGCGTCGCGGAGCGAGCGCTCGCGCGAAGTGGAAATGCCGTAGGCGTTCGCGGGCGAGCAATATCGACCATCGCTAATTCTTGCGCCTACCTGTCAGGCGTGGTGCGAATGTCTTATTGAACGCAACAGCGGAACTCTGCCCTGACGGCCTTTAAGGTCGAAGCCGTGCGACAACTCAGGCGAGTGACGATTCGTCGCTGGCCGCGTGAGAGTGGGCAGCCGCGGGAATATCAAAAGGCCCAGCCCGGCGGGAGAAGAGAAATTGGCTTCCATGCCAAAGGGGCCGTCCTTGGTCTTGTGCTTTCCAACCGGGTGACAAGCGGGGAAAACAACACTTACTCCGCACCGGGCTCGGGCGCTGTTAGACGTTTGACCCTCGCAGGAATTCGCGTGGCGAGGACAATCATCTGGTGCTCTGGCAGACGATCCGTCTGTGCACAGGGCACTAAC
>CAMFLN010000117.1 GCA_945957305.1 uncultured Planctomycetaceae bacterium
CGCGAGGTGCGTCACGCCGTCGAGCGAAAAGTAGGCCAGAGTGTCCGCTCCGGTGTCAAAACTGCGGACCCCGTTAGCTCCGTAGCGGAACAGATCCATTGGCTCGATCGGTCCCGTCGTCGCCGGACCGCCGTTCCACGAACCATTTAGCGAAGAGGACATCCCGAGAACTTCGTTGATTTCATGCGACACAATCGCCGCAAAATCATATTTGTCGGGATCAGGATTCGTGCGCGAGATATTTAACAAGGAAGTGTTGAGCCAGACTCCGCCGTCGGGCTGCCCGGGCACGACCGATACACTAAAGCCGAGTGCCCGCGAGTTCGCGTAACTCAAATTCACATAAGGGCTGCCGTTGACCGGATTGTTCGGCCCCGCGGGCAGGTGTGCCACTGCCGTTACGTCGGCGCTGCTCGTGCCATGCGTCGCCAGGGCCGCGCGATAGTCGGTATAGCTGACCGTGTTATAGTGCCAGTGACTTTCGCCCAGCCCCGAATCCATGACGTAGAAGACTATCGAAAAATCGATGGCATCGGCAAACGTTTGTTCATAGCCCTGGATGATGGCGTTGATGCCACTCTCGATGGCGATCGCATTGGGATCAGCATTGATCCCGTCGGAGAATATAGGATGAATCGTCAGCGCGCAAACCGGCAGAACGGCCAAGGACCAAATCGCCACGAAGCTGAGAAACAAGAGACCGGCGCGCACACCCGCGCGGGTAACGGGTAGCAGTGCCATAGATCGCCAGTTGAGTGGGCCAATTTAGGCTCGAAGCGAGCCTCGATCGTACCAGTTGGCAACGTCGCGGGCGCGTCTAATCCCGCAATTTCTCCAAATGACAGCGAGTTAGGCAATTCGGCAGGGAGCGATACGAATCACCATGAGGCGGCACAGCTGCCGACACAAATTGAATGAGATGTCCGATCAATCACACTTTATTGCGAAATTAATGATTCGTCGCCCATGACATTACGCCGAGGCCAATGGCTTCGACAATTCCGAACGTCAAAACGATCCACACGCTCAACTTCCGGCGACCGATCGCATAAAACAAAAATGCAAAGGGAAACCACATCGGGGTCCACACGGCCATAAGCAGCACGAACTCCGCGGGTTCGGCCCCCGTGCGTTTGGCGACCATTCGATATCCTGTCGTCAGCCCGCCAAGAGCTATGCAGAAGAATCCGATATCGAGCAGCAACGCAGAGAGACTGGTTTTCATCTTTTCACGGCGGCAAGTGCCACAGCCAGGTGCCTAGCAGCATGGCAGAAATGCCGAGCAGCACCAGATAGGTCATTGGATAACCAAAGTGCGCACCATTAATGAACAACAGCATGCCCACCCCTACGAGCAGCATGACGCCAGTGTTTGCCGCCTTGCGGTTTGCCACTCTCCATACTCGCGTATTTGATCAAATCGAAGAGCGCTTCACAGGCTATCAAGCCTCGCTTCCTACCCGGACGTAATACTTCTTCCGAGGCAGGATTCTGTTCCAATCGCGAAAGCACGACAGCTCAGAGCAGAAACTCCGTCTTCCGCCTCTTTCGTGATTTCGTACTTTCGTGATGCTTCTTCCTGCTCCACCTGCTCATTTGCCATAGACGGAGCTAGTGCCCTGCCCCCTCCGTCGCTTGCACACGGTCATGAAAACCGACCCAGAACAACAGGCACGTCACGCCGGCCATCAGCGCCGGCCAGATCCAGATCTTTTGCCAGTTGTGGGCTTGCGCCGCGCGCCACTGCGCGCGAGTGACAAAACCTTGCGAGTTCGTGTCGATCTGGGCAAACGCGGCACGCAGCGCCTTGCCGTCATAGGTCACGTTCAGCGCCTCGTTGGTCGTGTCGGGCTGCTCGACCCATGTGTCGGGAATCTCTTCGAGTTGCAGGCGACCGTCGCTGTTCTTGTCGTTCGTGGCGGCGAAGTCGGGGCCGCGCGTCGAGGCAGCCGGCTTCTCATCAAAGAGCATGCCGCGCACCGTACTCGACAGGTCGAGGTACCTCCACGCCGTGTCGCCGGCCTGCGTGTCGGTCCAGTGCGGTAGCGCCGCGGAGGCCACGACTGTGCCGTCGGCCTGCGTGGCTTCGATTTTGAGCGCAGGATACTGACTCACGATCCAGCCCGACACGTTCGACCCGACGAACATCCCCAACCCCAGCGTGATGAAGGCGATCAAGCTTTGGGCACTGGCCCGCATATCGCGCGAGGCCTTCTTGTCGACATAGATCTGGCTGGCCACGAAAAAGAAGTCGTAGCAAATGCCATGCAGCACCAGTCCGACGAGGATCAGCGAGAAGTCGATCGTCGAGAAGCAGAGGTAGCGTGCCACCCAGGCGGCCATGCCGACCAGCAACATATTCTTCACCCCCAGCCGGACGATGAACCACGGCATGGCGGTCATGAAGAAGACTTCGGAGATCTGCCCGAGCGTTTGCAACGCGGTCGGCGCCGGCGCATCACTTTCAACCAAAAAGTCGTTGGCAAAGCTGTAGTAAAACGCCAGCGGAATGCAGATCAAGAATGAGCACAGGGCAAAGATCGAAAACGATGGTTCCTTGAACAGGCTGATCGCCCCCAGGCCGAGCGCGTCTCCCCCCGCGGCACCCCGCGGCGGAGTGTGCGGCAACGTCAGGCAGAGCAGTCCCAGCAAGATCGAAGCACCGCCAGCCATCTTGAAGAATGTATTCTCGGTGCCGCCCAGCAGAATGCCCACGATCAAGCCGGCCACGATCCAGCCCAGCGTGCCAAAGACGCGGATGCGCGGAAATTCCTTTTCCGGGTCGCCAATGTTGGCAAACGAAATCGAGTTCGTCAGCGCCAAGGTGGGCATGTAGCACAAGGCGTAGGCCACCATCGTCATGAACAGCGGTTGCACCTTGGTCTGCGCGGCCGCCGCGAACAACAACCCACCACCCACAATATGCAATGTGGCCAAGATGCGCTCGGTGGCGAAAAACCGGTCGGCGATGTAGCCCACGAACAGCGGGGCAAAGATCGCGCCGATGGCGGTGGTCGAATAGATCAGGCCGATGCTCGCGCCGTCGAAATGGAGCGTCTTGCCCATGTAGCCGCCGGCCGACACGGCCCAGCTGCCCCACACGAAATACTGCAGGAACATCATCAGGGACAAACGAGTGCGGGCAGAGAGCATCGGGCCGGGCTCCAGTTCGAGGCGTAAGGAACAAGCAGGCATTCTAGGCAGCCACCGGGCAAGAAGAAAGCAGCAGCCGGCAGCAGTTCCGGCGCGATCTACCGGCCCAGCGATCGGGCTTTCGCCGACCACAATTGGCTTGGCCCGCTTGCTCGGGCTAGGCCTGCCGCCCCCGAGGCACGGACGGCACCGCCGCCGTGGCCGCGCGAAACTGTTCATGCCGCACGCGTCGGGCAAGCGTTGTCGAAGAGTCCGATTGTGACGACGGCGCCGCCCCCGCCCGCGCAGGCGTTACGCGTGTCGCGCCAGTTTCTCCAGATCGAATTGTTTCAACAGCCGCTGTCACTTTTCCTATTCCCCATAACGGCCGCGGTCGATCTCTGCTATGTGCGTTTTCTCTTGTTCGAGAAAGCTGGATGCACGTAGCCATGGAGGGTGTGTGATGCAAGTTCGTACGACTCGTTTCGCGAATGTCGAAGTCCAGGCCGAGGACGTGATCCGCTTTTCGGAAGGCATCCTGGGACTGGAGGATTGTCACACTTGGGTTTTGCTGGCTGACGCCCAGAACGAAGCGCTCGGATGGCTGCAAAGCACGACGCGCGCGGCAGTGGCATTGGCGGTGGTGACACCGCGGCGATTTGTGCCCGACTATCAATTGCGGGTCTTTCGTCGCGAGCTGGCCTCGCTCGATTTAGCGCGGCCGGAAGATGCCCAAGTGCTGGTGATCGTGGCGAAGAACGAGCGCGGTATCACGCTGAACCTGAAGGCGCCGATCGTGATGAATCTCGAGAAGCGCCTCGGTCGGCAGGTGATCGCCAACGGCGAAATGCCGCTGCAGTACGAGCTGACCCCCACAGCGTTGCGGAAAACGGCCTAGACGAACACGGAAAGCCACATTGGGCTACCGAGCATGCGAACCCGCTGCCGCCGTGGATCTGCGGATCCTCGGCCGGTCGCAGTTCGACGGATCGGATGCATGTAAAAAAACACGCGGACCTTTGCCGGTCGACGCTCGGTGCGTGCGGGCATGATTCCCGCCGCGCCACGATCGTAACGAAGGAAGGAGCCACCAGGTGCTAGTCCTGTCGAGACAACGCGACGAGAGCATCATGATCGGTGATAACATTGTCATCACCGTCGTTGATATACGTGGAGATAAAGTCCGTCTGGGCATCAGCGCCCCGACCGAGATCCCCGTGCACCGGCAAGAGGTGTACGAGGCCATCCAGCGCGAGAACCTCCGCGCCAGCCAGCTCGACCCGAAAGATGCCCGCGGCGTCGGCAAGCCGAACAAGACCCCCGATTTCCCCACCCGCGGCTAAACGCGCTCGCGTCGCTCACTCGCTGCGTGTTGCTCACCCCCCACGACGCAACACGGAACGAGCGAGGTCACCGGCGCGCTGCCGCGGGACGAAGCGGCGGCGCTGGGAATTGTGGCGTCTACTGGTGATTCAGTGATTAATCACGAAAACACGAAAGCACGAAAATACAAATCAGAAAAGTTCATATTTCGTGCTTTCGTGATCTCCGAAAATTCGTCAGATAGTTAACCACGACAGCACGACGAGCACTACGAGTAAAGAAAGGCCAAGTGAGCGTTCGGCCTCTTCCGCATTTTTCGTGATTTCGTACTTTCGTGATTCCCCGCTGCCCTGCAATGCGGGCCTAACGCGTTTTACGAAACGCCGTTTTTCTTGAACCACTCGAGCAGGCGCTTCCAGCCGTCGTCCGCTTTGTCCTGGCGGTAGGTCGGCCGATAGTCGGCGTAGAAACCGTGCGGCGTGTCGGGATAGAGAATGATCTCGCACGGCTTCTTGGCTTCCTTCAGCGCGGCCTGCATCTTTTCGACACTCTCGTTCGGAATGCCTTGATCCGCGCCGCCATAGAGGCCGAGCACCGGCGCTTTCAGCGCATCGACCAGGTCGATCGGGTTCTTGGGGTGTAGCTCATCGGTGTTGGTGATCAAGCGGCCGTACCAGGCGACGCCCGCTTTCACTTCCGGATTGTGCGCCGAGTAGAGCCAGGTGATCCGCCCACCCCAGCAGAAACCAGTAACCGCCAACTTCGCCGTATCCCCCTTGCCCGACTTCTTGGCCCAAGCCACGGTGGCGTCGAGATCGGACATCACTTGCGCGTCGGGCACCTTCGAGACGACCTTGGCGATGATCTCGGCGATGTTTTCCATCTTCGAGACATCCCCCTGCCGCGCGTACAGCTCGGGCGCGACAGCCAGGTAGCCGAGCTTGGCGAGCCGGCGGCAGATATCCTTGATGTGCTCGTGCACGCCGAAGATTTCCTGCACGACCAGCACTACCGGGAAAGGCCCGCCCGAGGCCGGCATGGCGCGGTAGGCCGGCATTTCGCCGTCGGGTACGGGAATCTTCACTTCGCCAGCGACCAGCCCCTTGTCGTCGGTCGTAATGGTCTCGGCCGAGACAGGGCGCACGGCCAGAGCAAATCCGGCGGCGAGTGAACTGACGACAAATGTGCGGCGGTTGAAGTCGGTCTTGCCCAACAGGCTCAGCAGTTCTTCGCGGATGGCTTCGGTCGACATGGCTCGCGATGCTCCTCGTGGGATGGATCAAGATGTTGGCAAGGCGCCCCAGATTGCAATGTCACACCGCGAATCGAGCCCTAACGTTCGACACGGCGCACAGCGGTCAAGATAGCGGGTTCAACAGGGCTTCGCTATGTGCCGAATTGCCTACACCAACTCACGCAGCGGCTGCGCGTCGCCGCTGACCAGATACTGCGGGCGCCCGGCCAGGTCGGGTACGGTCGTGTGCGCCGCGTCGATGCCGAGAGTGTGATAGAGCGTCGCAAAGAGCTCGCCGAATTTGACCGGGCGTTCGATCGGTTCCCCGCCGACGCGATCGGTCGCGCCAATCACTTGCCCGGTGCGCAGTCCACCGCCCGCCAGTAGTCCAAAAGCCACGCGCGGCCAGTGGTCGCGCCCGACGTTGGCGTTGATCGTGGGCGTGCGGCCGAACTCGCCCCACACGGCCACGGTCACATCATTCTCTAAGCCGCGCTCGCGCAGATCGTCGAGCAACGCCGAAAATGCGCGATCGAAGACCACCATGTCTTCATGGCAGCGGTCAAAGCAGGAGCCGTACGGATGCCCGTGCCAGTCCCACTTGCTGTAGTTGACCGTGACGACTCGTGCACCGGCTTCCACGAGCCTGCGCGCCGCAAGAAAACTTTGCGGCACCCGCGGCGCTCCGTTGTCGTCGATGAAAATCTTCGGGTTGCCGGTGCCGTAACGCTCGACCGTGCGTGGGTCTTCGCGCGACAGGTCGAGGGCCTCGGACAAGCGCGACGAGGTTAAGACTCCCATCGCTTGATCCGTGAAGGCGTCGAGACCCACCATCGTGCCGCGGCCGTCCGCCTCGCGGCGAAAACGATCGACGCTGCCGAGCAGGCGCCGTCGGTCGTGCAGCCGGTCTTGCGTAATGCCCTGCAGCACCAGATCGTCACGCCCGTCCCCCAAAGGGCGGAACGGTGTGTTCGCCACACCGAGGAATCCGGGGCCGGGCTCGTTGTAAGGAGGATGCGTGCACGGATAACAAAGACTGACGTATGGCGGCACGCCGGGGTCGGTCGGACCTTGCAGCCGCGCTACCGTCGCTCCGAGAGTCGGCCAAGCACCGCTCGCTCCTGCGGCGCGCAGGTCGCGGCCGGTGTAGCACTGAAACGCGTCATGGTCCGCCTGGCAATCGGAGATCGAGCGCACGATCGCCAGCCGCTCCGTGCGCTGCGCGAGCTGCGGCATATGTTCGCAAATCTCGATGCCGGGCACGCTGGTGGCGATCGGGCGGAACGGTCCTGCCACCTCACGCGGCGCGTTCGGCTTCAGATCGAACATGTCCAGGTGCGGCGGTCCGCCGACCAGGTAGATGAGAATGACGGACTTGTGCGAGTTCTTGATACCCGCGGCGGCTTCGGCTCGCAGCAGATTCGGCAAGGTCAGCCCCGCCGCTCCAAGCGATCCGATCCGCAGAAAGTTCCGCCGCGAAAGTCGATCGCAAAAGGGCTCGCGAGCAGGGGGCCCAAGCAGATTCAACATGGCGGCCAGTTCCCTAGAAGCGAGACGGGCGGAGCAGCAAACAGGGGAGGGAGGATTCGTGTGAGTGTTCAGGCATTAGCCGTGAGGCAGGATAGCACCGCGGCCCCTGGCGAAGCAAGAAAATCCCGTCCTCCGCTGCGGTAAACCCTTGCACCAGCGAGTGTTCAGAGCTTGACGCCAAGGCTCGTTTGCGACTAGTATCACGGGGCTGGACCGATATTGCCGCTCCGGCGATCTTGGGGAGTCTTTGATGCCACGTTGCTGCGCATCGCGCATGACGAACTGGTTTGCCGCCCTCGCGTACCTGTTGGCGATTGTCGCCAGCAGCGTGTCGCACGTGCATTTTCATGCGCTGGCTGGCTCTAACAGTGTATGCACCGCGTCGGAACATCATTCCGCGTGTGATCACGAGCATGAAGCGGACCCTCGCTCGGCTCATTCAGAGCACAGCAACTCTGCTTCTTCAGAGCACGGCGAGACTCCGACCGGCGACGACGACTGCAATAT
>CAMFLN010000118.1 GCA_945957305.1 uncultured Planctomycetaceae bacterium
ATCCAAAGCTGCTGGTCGGCGCCACCGAGGCGGACGAAAAGGCGGCGCTAACGGTCAAGAAGACTTTCGAAACGGACATGCAGCAATTCGCGGCGACTTTGCCGCCAGACAAGCAGCATTACCGCGATGCGCTGGAATCGTTGTGGAACACGAACCAGGAACTGTTCGCCTCCAGCACCGACCTGCAGAACAAATTCAAGCAGCTGCAAGATCAGCTGACGCGCCGCGACGAAGAACGTGACAAGCAGATCAAGGAATTCCGCGACAAGTTCGAAGAGAAAGACAAGGAAAGCCTGGCGCAGCGCGAGCAGTTCGAATCGGATCGGCAGAAGGTCAACGCCACCAGCGAAGATCTGAATTCGCGCTTGGCGCAAAAAGACAACGAAAAGAACCAGGTGGCCGATGCGGCCGCCAAGCAGGAGCAAACCCTCAAGGGCGAGATCAAGACGCTGGCGACAGACGTCACGATTAAAAACGATAAGCTAAAAAAACTGCAGACTTCGCAATTTGAAGTCGCGCAGGGCGAGGTCGTGATGGTCCACGCCCATCGCAAGGGAACCGTCTATCTGAACCTGGGAAGCGCCGATCAGTTGCAACCGCTGGTGACGTTCAGCGTCCATGACGCGAACGCGAACACGGCGCAGGGGGATGGCCTGAAAGCGCGCATCGAAGTCACCCAGATCCTGGGAGACCACTTGTCGATGGCCCGCGTATTGACAGAGGACCTCTCGAACCCCATCGGCAACGGTGACAAGGTCTTCACGCCGCTGTGGCACCCTGGCCAGCGTACCCGGTTTGCGATCCTGGGAACGATCGATCTCGACGGCGATGGCGAAGATGACCGCGAAGTGGTCAAGGACCTGATCACCTCGGTCGGCGGCATCATTGATGCCGAGATGGATTCGCAAGGCAAGATCACCGGCAACATCGACCTCAACACGCGGTATCTGCTCGAAGGCAAGGTACCGCAAGACCGTAACGCGGCCGATGGCGCCGCGGCGATGATCAGCAAGGCCGAGTTGGCCGGCGTGGAACGCATGCCGCTGACGAAGTTCATCGAGCAGTCAGGCTGGAAGGATCCGCGGCAAGTCGTCAAGTTCGGCCGCAACGGCACGCGCGAGCGAATTCCGATGGAGGGCAAGGATGGCAAAACGCGAACCGCACGCCCCTCAAGCGAAGCGGACTTCAGCAAACGTCGCCCTTGGCGCCCGCCCGCAGCAACGGCAGTCGAAGACGTCGACAAGAAGTAGAGGGCCGATCTGCGTACATGCAGATAGACACTTCGATCCTCTAGCTCGCCGTCCGCAGGTCGCGTTGACGCGTCACGAGCGTTAGCCCCTTACCGGGACGCCCCTTGGTCGGGGTCGGGCTGAGCGCGCAAAAAAAGGTCATGGTAATTCGGTCCGTCGACTTACCATGACCTCTATCCTGAAACGGGGCATTCCTAGGCGTGCCCCGCCCTCCCGGCAATTGTATTAGTAGTATCGGCGCGAGCGAACGAGAGTCTAAAGCCGATCCGAGCTCCCCTGTCGAGGCTGACAGAAATGACGTGCCGGCAAAGTTGCGCGAACGCTCCCGTTGCGCCGACTAGGAAAGAAAAACGGGCGCGCCGGTCAAGGCACGCCCGCTAATGCCGGTCCTCGTTCCCCACCGCCATCACGAGTTCCGATGGCTATATCGGTGAACGAAAATCGGCGACCGAAGGTGTATGACACTCCACGCCGTAGCGCGGCATATCGGCAACAGCTCTCCGCCTATTCGGTGGCAGGCGCTGGTAGATCTAAAAGCTGTCGAGGCGTGGGCCGGGGGATGTCTCGGCCGGGGTGCTACTCTCTGTTTCACCCGCCTGCGGCACGGCCACTTCCTCTTGGGGCAGCTCAATACGTTCGGCATTCGTTGCGTCCGGCGTATCTGCGCCGAAGCCGACCGCATCGCCGTTCATTGGGTCCAGGTCGTCAGCGAATTCACCGTCGAGGAAGGCCGCGGTCCCCATCATGGCGCCGTAGGCACACGGGGCCGCCAGCGGTGCGCACCACCACCCGCAAGCCAACGCGCGGTTTAAGCGCCGCACGTATTTTCGGTACTGATGCGGCGTCAAGCAGTAAGTCGCCGGACCGTAACCAACGGCAGCCCCAGGAGCCGATGCATCCAAGCCCGTGGCTTGCGCCGCGGCATACGGATTGTAGGCCGTCATGCCATACATCGGGCCCAAGCCGGGCGCGGCAAAACCTTCGTAAGGGCCGGGCAAGTAGCCGTAGTATCCGTAGTACGGGTAGCCGCCGTAGCTGTAGCCGCCAAAGCCAAACCCGACAGGATTGAAGCTATTCGGACCTGCTACGGCGGGTGGGCAGTATCCGGCCGCTACGTAGGCCGGCGGCACAGCCACGACCACCGCGCGATGTCGTCCGTGAAACGCCTGCGCTTGCGTCGCCAGGCCAGCGGCGATCGAGATTCCCAACACGGCGAAGCTCGATACTGTCGCGCCGCGCATTGCCCAAAGCCGTACCATGGCGAGCCTCCTGTCCTTGCACATCCCGAATTCGAAGCCATCTCGACGCATGCGGTCCGCCGGCCAGGTAGGGAAAACGTTCTTCCCGTCTTCGCGGGTTGAGTACCGCGGTCAGCCGAGGGCGGACGGCATGCGTCTCGCTAGAAACATGCCTCGCGATTTTCGGTAGAGCAAACGCAACCGTTGCATTTTCGCCAACCGGCTTTGTTTCACTTTTTGCACTGCGAGGCGCGCTATCACGTTTGGCAGTAGGAGGTTGCTGTTAGAATGGGAGGCTGCAAAACGATGTTGTCTTTTTGCAACACGTAGGCGCAATGTGACGCCTATGCCAATTACGACCAGCGCCGCGGACCACTGCCGCCATGTCGCACGCGACCTCAGAGATGCTCTTCGCTAGCGCTGCCGTGGCGGTTCCGGCCTGGGCGGTCGCTGCAGTCCTAACGATCGCGCTGCGGCGGCTGGGGGGGACGACGCTCGTCGCTCCGGTCTTCTGGGGTTGGGTGGCGGTGGGGACCGTGGCCGGCGTAGAGCTGATTGCCGCAGCCGGTTTTGGCGGCGCTGCGCCGCGCTGGTTGGGAGTGGCGCGGTACATCGCCGCGATGGCAACCTTCTGTCCCTTGATCGCGGTGCTCGGCGCGAAGCGTCCGCAGGATCGAGCCTGGCAGTTGATCGTCGTCGCGCTGTGGTTTGTGCTGTCTTTGCCCGCGCTGCAGGACATGATCTACCACTACGGCCGGCCGGTCTCGATTGATCCGGCGTGGCGCTGGTTCCTGCTCATTCTCATTGCCGCGGGACTCGTGAACTATCTGCCGACGCGCTACTGGCCCTCGAGCGCGCTGTTGGGCGCGGGGCAAATCCTGCTCTTGATCGATTACCTGCCTTTCGACCTGCAGTGGCCCCTGGGCGACGGCGCGCGCGTGCCAGTAGCACTGTCATTTTTTGCCGTGGGAAGCTTATTGCCGGCCCTCGGTTGGCCCCGCGCGTCGCTCACCCCCAGGGCGGCGGAACACTCGCCCGCCGCCGAAAAATTGTGGCGCGACTTTCGCGATGCCTATGGAATGCTCTGGGCCGTGCGCATCGGCGAGCGGGCCGGCGCCGCACCGCATGTCGCGAGCAATTCGCTAACCGCGAGCAAGAGAGAGAATCAGGCCTCCGGCACGGCCCAGGCATCGCCGGAAAGCGATGTCCAGCAGCTCGAACGCACTTTGATTGCGCATTTACAACGATTTGTTTCGCGCGCTTGGATCGACGAGCGTTTGAGACATTAGATGACTTCTAGGTTCCTTGGGGGGGCTAATTACTGGTATTTGCCCGTTTCGCGGTTAGTTTAATAGCAATCCAGACGTACAACCGCCCCCGGCGCATGGCGCCCGGAAACCATAATGCCGGCACGGCAATCACTCTCTGCCGACGCGGTCGATCGACGCGGCTTCCTGCGCCTTGGCGGCGGTTTGGCGCTGGCCAGTGGATTCGCGCCTGTCCGGGCGTTAGCGGCCGGTGATACGTTGCGTACGGGGCGTGCCAGGTCGTGCATTTTCGTGTATCTCTTGGGCGGGCCGCCCCACATGGACATGTGGGATCTCAAGCCCACGGCCCCGGCCGAGATTCGCGGACCCTTTCGGCCGATCGCCACGGCCACGCCGGGCTTAGAGATCTGCGAACATCTGCCCCGACTGGCGAAGCTCTCTGCCAGCTACGCGCTAGTGCGCTCGGTGAGCCATCCGAATCACAATCACACGCCGATGATCTACTACACGCTCACCGGGCGTCCTGTGGATCGGCCGGAGATGGACAACGACGTGCGGCCTCCGCAGCGCGACGACTTTCCGCATATCGGCGCGAGCATCGCGGCCTGCACACAGAAAGCAGCGCAACGGCCCCGCACCGCAAACTTGCCGGGCTTCGTCGCGATTCCGCAACTTGCAGTGCGCAGCAGCACCAGCGGCGAATTCAAACGCGCGCGATCGGCCTTGCGTGGTGGCGCCGCGGGTTTTCTGGGCCCGCTGTACGACCCCCTGTGTGTCGACGGAGACCCAGGCGCGGACGATGCAGTTCCCGCGCTGGTGCGCCCGGTGGAGGTCGCGGCCGAGCGACACGAGCGACGCCGACAATTATTGTCGCTGGTCGAATCATCGCGGCCGATTGTGGCCGGCGCCGAACGGTACCGCGAATTGCGCGATCAAGCCGTGGTGTTGGCCGGCGCCAGCGGTGGTGCGGCCAGCGCCTTCTCACTCGCGGGCGAAACGCAACCTGTCCGCGAGGCATACGGCGATCATCGTTTCGGCCGGGCGATGCTCATGGCCCGGCGCCTGGCCGAAGCGGGTGTGCCGATGACGACGATCCATTTCAACGAAATGACCGTCTGCGATGGTTGGGACACGCATTCCAAGAATTTCGAAGCGCTGCAAAGCGAACTGCTGCCGATGTTGGATCAAAGCTTGTCAGCTCTGCTGACGGACCTGCAGGCGCGCGGCACGCTGGGCGAGACACTCGTCGTGGTGATGGGAGAATTTGGCCGCACGCCGAAGATCAATGCCGCGGCTGGCCGCGACCATTGGGGCTCGTGCCAATCGGTGCTGCTCGCCGGCGGCGGAATTCAGGGGGGGCAAGTTATTGGCGCCTCGGACAAGATTGGCGCCTATCCCACGACTACGCCCATCGATCCAGTCGACATCCATGCCACGATGTTCCACTCCCTGGGCATCAACCCGCGAACGATCGTGCACGATCAGCTTTCGCGTCCCTTCACACTGTGTTCCGGCGAGGTGATCGCTGACCTGCTGTGAGTGAGAAGAGGATTAATTACGAAAACTCGAAAGCACGAAAATCCTTGAACGCGAACCTCGTCCTGTCTTGCACCGCTGCCTTTTTCGCGTTTTCGTGCTTTCGTGATCCAATTCTTTCTTCCGCATCAAACATGAGCGATGCGCATAAAACAAGCCGCTTGCCCACAAGCGGCTTGTCAGGTTCCGAACGGCGGGAAGCTGCCGGTCCGGCCCGGAGGTTTCTCGTTGTGTTCTAACGTCGCTGCGTGCACGCAGAAAGGTTGCGACGTGCGAGCGCAATTGCTGCGGCACCCAAGACGAACAGTGCGGCCGAAGCAGGCTCAGGAACCGGCACGGGAATTGGCTGCGCACCGCCCGGAGCGAGTGTCGCCCACGGAGACGGGGGAATCGAGTCTTGCGCCACGGCGTTGCCATAGGTCGGCGGCTGCGTCGACAGGAAGTACAACGTTTCGGTTTGTTTCCCGTTCACCAACGGGTCGAAGGTCCACGTCACGTTGTGATCCGGCACGTCGATCGACGAGGTGCCGTTGACCAGGGCCTGCAGGGGGAACGGGTCCGCTTCGGTCGCCAGGATCGGAAAATTCCCCACGTTGTGACCGGGGTGAAAGGCAGTATTCAAATCAAGGTCGTCGCCCGCCAAGATGCCCGCCAGTACGACGCTGCCGATGGCGTTCACCGGGATCGTGACGCTATAGGCATCGAGGCTCGCGCCGGCGTGGTTTTCGATTTGATACAGATAGGCGTACAAGCCCTGAGGAAACGCCGTTCCCGTGGTCGGGATGACTTCCCAGTCGACGTTGATGGCGCTACCGGCGCCGAAAATGAAACTCGTCAGCAGCGATTCGCCAGCCGACGGCACCGGGCTGGGAGACACGGGAATAGGCCCGGCCTGCGCATGCCCGATCGAAAGTGCCATGATCAGGCACAAGAGAGTTGCCCCACGGATCGCGGTCATTTGCTGCTCCTTCAGTGAATCCGTTCGCGTCGTAGCGAGCGGGTTAGCCCTGTATGATTTGTTTTAATGCCGTTTCAACTGCGGCTCTCTAGGCGGTTTCCGTCAAAGGTCTTGCCGACCGGCGCTGGAACCGACTCTCCCCCGTCGTCGTTGGCGCTCGATTCGAGCATCGACAACCTACGGCGAACCGTCTTCACTGGTGCACGTCAAGTCGTTGCCACGATTCTGTTTGGGCCGATTCGTCGAGGTTTCCTGCGGCCGGTCCGGCAAGACCCGAGTGCTATGCGAGGCGCCATTCTGACCTGCCCTGACGCGGGTAAATACGAGTGGATCGCCGCTGCAGATTCATTTTTCCCACGATTTTGACAGTTAACCCTCGACTGCCTGAGCGGGGCGCGGGAGACCATCACTTTCTTCCCGTTCAACTGACCTTCGCCTGCTCCTCTCCGACCACAATTTCATTCCCGCTTGCGAAGGCCGTTTGCAGGATTAGGATTGTCACAGCACGTCCCCATGAACGAGGAGTAAACCCTTGATTCACAACTGGTTTCGTTCGTCGCTACTCTGTCGCGGCGCGTTGTTTCTGAATGCTGCCACAGCTCTGATCCTCGCCGGCCGAGATATCGCCCAGGCGGGTGAGCCCCGGTTTGTCGACCTGTCGCTGCTCGTGGCTCCGGAATACCCCGCCACTTGGCCCGCGCCCGGATTCCCACCGTTTCATATGAATCCGTACTTGCAGATTGGGCCGCTGAGCCCTTTCAACAGCGAGATTTTGATGATCGACGGCAATACGGGCACGCAACTGGATGTGCCACCGCATTCGATCCCTCACCCCGACACGAAGTTGCCGAACGCGGGGCCGTTTGGGCGAATGTTTACTGAGAAGGTGCCTGCCTGGCAGTTCGGGGGCGAGGCCTGCGTGATCGATTGCCAGGATCTGCTCGAGGCGGCGCCCAACGGACATAGCGCACTGGTGAAGAAAGAGCGCATCGAGGCCTGGGAACGCGAAAATCGCCCATTGAAGTTCGGCGACGTCGTGCTGTTTCGCAGCGGCTACAGCGATAAGTTCTATCAACCGCTGCCAGCGGGACGCCGCTACCTGGCCGATCCTGTCGAAGGGCGCGCACCCGCTTATCCTGATCCCGATCCGGAGTGCATGGAATATCTGGCCAGCCGTAAGGTCATGGCCTTGGCTACTGATAGCGCGAGCATGGGCCCGCTGCCGGATTTAGCTGAACCGACGCATCTCGCCGGTTTGAAATATGGCATGATCTGGACCGAATCGGGCACCGGATTTGGCCAGCTCCCCAAGACCGGCGCGTTCTACTGTTTGCTCTCGCCAAAGCACGCCGACGGACCGTATGCCGAGGCGCGGGCGATCGCGATTGTCGGCGATCCGCTGGCGGGGCGGCTCATCGAATCGGCGCGGCAGAAGCGCGCCGTCGACCTCTCGGTTG
>CAMFLN010000119.1 GCA_945957305.1 uncultured Planctomycetaceae bacterium
GAGATTCCTCTACGTCTCGTGGGCTCGGAGATGTGTATAAGAGACAGGTTCGAACGTCGGGCGATCGCCATGATCGAGCGATATATCGAGCGCACCGACGGTCACGCCTTTGTTCTATTCACGAGCTACGAGATGTTGCGCAGGGCGGCCACCGAATTGACTCCCTGGCTGACAAGTCGCAATTTGGCGCTCTATTCCCAGGCTGACGGCGGATCACGCTCGGCGCTCGTCGAACGCTTTAAAGCCGATCCGCGCGGAGTCTTGTTGGGGACCGACAGCTTCTGGCAAGGAGTCGACGTCCCGGGGGACGCCTTGCAAACGGTGATCATCACCAAGTTGCCGTTCACCGTGCCGGACCGTCCGCTGATGGCGGCGCGCATGGAAGCCATCAAATCGTCTGGCGGCGACCCTTTTCGCAGCTATCAGCTGCCCGAGGCCGCGCTACGCCTCAAGCAAGGATTTGGTCGCTTGATCCGCACGCAAGAAGACCGGGGGAGTGTCGTCATTCTCGATTCGCGTGTGTTGCACAAACCGTACGGCCAGGTTTTCTTGGGCTCTCTGCCCGATTGTCGCCGCGTGGTCGAACACGCCGCTTCGACGGTCTAACCAGCGCCATCCCGCGCTGTGGTTCCGCATGCGCCCCGAGGTTCCCTGGCCTGCTACGGCTTGTCGTGGCGGTAGGCAGCACCTGCCTAGGGGGCGGGCAATCGAGGTTCCGGTTTTACCGCTGTGACGGCACAGTTCCGAAGTTGTTCTTTCTGTAAGTCGTGGCCCGCAAACGACATGGCGCGGTCATGGGCGAGCGACGTTGGGTCCACGGCACGGCATTTGTTTTAAGCCGGGTCGTGAACAGGACGGACCACGGCCAAGTTGGTCACAAAATCGGCAAGGATGCCGCCTGTTCCCAACCTCTCTTGTGCTGGGAGCCTGGAGTGCGACACCTGCCGATCTGTTTGGCCTTAGTGTTTGTTTTGGGCAGCGCTTCTGTCTCGCCGGCTGAAGAATCGCAAGCAGCAAACGTGCGGCGCAGCGGAACGTGGTTTATCGAGGAGACACAGAACTTCTCGATTTGCTGGCCGGCAGGTTATCGCGTTCAAGGGGACCTGGCGGCTACGTTCGAGCAAATGCGGGAGAAGTTGTGTGCGACTTGGTTGCCGAAACACGAAGTAAGCGCTTGGCAGCCAAAATGCCACATCGTGATTCACGCCCGTTTCGAGGGCTATGCGAAAGAGGTTGGCCCCGGAGCACGCCAGACGACAGGCTCGTCCTTGTTGGATTTTGACCAGGGGCGCATCACACTGCGGCGGATTGACATTCGCGGCGATCGGGCCGATTGGCTGAGTGAGGCCTTTGCCCACGAGCTAACCCACGTGGTATTGGCCGAGCGTTTCATTGACACTCCCATTCCCCACTGGGCCGACGAAGGAATGGCCATTCAGGCGGACCCCGTTGCAAAGAGACAGTTGCACGGACGCGACCTGCATTCGGCCATCGCCGCAGGAGGAGAATTCCGACTCGCCGAATTGTTGACGCTCGATCGCTATCCCCACCCTTCGCGTATGGGCACGTTTTACGGGCAGAGTGCGTCGATCGTCGAATTCCTGACACAGATCGGCACCCGCGAGCAATTGGTCGCTTTTGTCGAACAAGCGACAGCCGCCGGTTATGACAAGGCGTTGCGGGATGTGTATGCCATTGCCGGTGTCGGCTCGTTCGAGCAGAAGTGGCGACAACACCTACGTACCGGGCAGGGGAGAACAACAATTTCGAAACGTGAGACAGCGGCGCAGCCTGACAGCCAGAGCCTCGCTACGGCTGATCCAGCCGTGGCTACATCCGATGTGTATAAACCGCCGTCGCGTAGGGGTGCCGTCCTTTTCGTGGCCCCTAAAAATACCGGCCCTGGCGTTGGACGCCTGGCCCGCGACTTTTTGTAGGGCAATTGGGTCTTAATCGGCCTAGTAAGGGTAGTAGCCGTAACGCGACTTCACCTTCGAGTCGGCCCGACTCCAGGTCGGCGAGCCGACGCGAGGGGCGACGTCACCTCCACGGCTGGGCTCGTAGGAATAAGAGCGGTAGCTGCGGCGCTGGGCACTCGCGCGCGGCCGTTGAGTTTGGACCTGCTGGCTGCCATTGCCATTCGGTTCGATGGCCTGGACGTATTGCACCGCCAGAGCCAGAAAGGCGGTTCCCGCCACGACCGACAAAAACTTAGAGAATTTCATACGACACCTCCGCCGTGTTGAAGGATTTCGCCCCGTTAAGCCCGGGGGAATAGTCACTACTCCGCCTGTTTCGTGAGCCTATCCCGGTTAATTCGACCGTTTCCACGAAAAAACTCACGAAGAAGTTCCGAGTTGCCTGAGGTAACTCGCAAAACCGCGGTTGGAAAACGTTCGGGCCGCCCGGGCGATCTCTTAAGGCCGTTGACCGTCGATACCGGGTGGTGCAAAATGTTAACTCTCGGAACAAGGGCGATCTCTGCAGCCACTACCCCCCGTCTGGCGGAACTGCGAGCGGTTTCACATGCTGGCCAAACGCGTCATTCCCTGCCTGGACGTCAACCAGGGAAGGGTAGTTAAAGGTACGCGATTTCTCGATTTGCGCGACGCCGGCGACCCGGTCGAGGTGGCTGCGCGCTACGAGGCCGAAGGAGCCGACGAACTAGTGTTTCTGGACATTACTGCCAGCCATGAAGGTCGAGACATCATGCTCGATGTCGTGCGGCGAACGGCGGAAGTCGTTTTCATGCCTTTATGCGTCGGCGGTGGCATTCGTACATTGGACGACTTTCGCGCTCTACTGAACGCAGGCTGCGACAAGGTTTCGATCAACTCTGCGGCGCCGCGCGACCCGGAGTTCGTACGCCAGGCCGCTCGTCGGTTCGGGAGCCAATGCATTGTCGTCAATATCGATCCCAAGCGGGTCGTCAAAGAGGGACGCGAAATCTTCGAAGTGCACGTCAATGGCGGGCGCGTCGGCACGGGGCTCGAGGCGGTTCCCTGGGCGCGGCAAGTCGAAGAATTGGGGGCGGGCGAAATTGTGCTGACTTCGATGGATGCCGACGGCACGCGAAACGGCTACGACTTGCCGATTACGGCCGCCGTGAGCGAGGCCGTTTCGGTGCCCGTCGTCGCCAGCGGCGGGGCTGGCCGGCCCGAGCACCTGGCCGATGCCATACTGTATGGCAAAGCGGATGCGGCGCTAGCGGCCAGCATCTTTCATTTCCGCCAGTATAGTATTCTGGAGACGAAGCGCGTCATGCAGGCCCGCGGCGTCCCCGTCCGGCTTTCCGCCTAGTTTTTTCGGCGCGCCGGGCAGGGCAATCAGGAGCAGAGTGAGGTATGGCAACCGCAACACCCCCGAACGCGGAACATCTCGTTGTTCGCCGCGAAGAATACGAAATCGACAAGCTCTTTCGAGCACTCGTCAAGTTGAGCGGCAGCGATCTGCATTTAAAGGTGGATCGGCCGCCGATCGTGCGCGTCAACGGCACGCTGCGGCCAATGAACCGCGGTCCGATCAATGACGAAGAGATGGTTCGGCTGTGTGTGCCGTTGTTGAATGAGCGCAATCGGCGCATCTTCGATGAAACCGGCGGCGCCGACTTTGCCCACACCGTCGACGTCGACGGCAAGCTATGGCGCTTCCGTGTCAACATGCTGCAGCAGTTAGGGCACGTGGGCATGGTTGCGCGGCGCGTCAACAACTTTGTGCCGGACTTCGAAGGTTTGTACCTGCCGCCGGTCATGGTCGAACTGTGCAAGTTCCATCAAGGCATGGTGCTCCTCGCCGGCGTCACAGGTTCAGGCAAAAGCACGACGATCGCGTCGATGTTGAACTGGATCAACCGCAACTATCGCAAGCATATTCTGACGCTTGAAGATCCTGTGGAGTTCGTCTTCACCGAGGATAAGTGCTTGATCAATCAGCGTGAGATCGGGCTCGACGTCAAGGATTTCGCGATTGCCATGAAACACGCCGTCCGCGAAGACCCGGACGTGATGCTGGTCGGCGAAATGCGCGATGAAGAGACGTTTTTGACCGCGATTCACGCGGCCGAAACGGGGCACCTGGTGTTTGGAACGATTCACGCCTCGAGCGCGCCGGCAACGATCGGGCGTATTCTCGACTTGTTCCCGCAGAACATGCATGCCGCGCTCCGTAGCGCCATTGCGATGAACATGAAAGGGATCGTGGCGCAAAAGCTGCTTCCCTCCATCAAACCAGGTGTGGGGCGTGTGCCGACCGTCGAGATCATGACATTCAACCCCACGATTCGCAAACTGATCCTCGAAGAGCATGACGAGAAACTGGCCGACGCCATCGTGATGTGCGAGAAGGAAGGAATGCAGGATTTCACGATGAGCTTGAAGAGTCTCGTGGACAAAGACTTAATCGACCGGGCCACTGCTTTCGAGGTTGCCCCCAACGTCGACGCTCTGCGGATGGCGCTGAAAGGGATCAGCGTCCGGGCGCCGGGGATTCTCTGATGCCTGGTCTGTTGATTCCGGTTCTAGTCGTGGCATTTGTGCTCGGGGGCGCGCCGTTTGCGCTTGCGCAGGATTTCGGGACCTTTCCGTCGTATCCCGGCTTGACCCCGCAGACGATCACGTCGTTTCCGATCGGCCCCGGCTTCTACTTGAGCTGGATCAAGATCCTGGTCTGCTGGTTGATCTTTCTGTTGTGGGTGTGCACGCTCGATTGGTCGAGTCGCGACGCGTCGGAGCGCAAGCTGGATTACAAGCGTTGGAACCTTGTTGGTTTCTTCGTTTTTTTTCTGGCTTTTGTGCTGCTGTGGACTTTGCCCTGGTTTTGGCTGGCCATGCCCTTGATGCTGGTGGCCTGGGGAGCGCCGTTTTTCTCGTACGTGGTCTATCGCAACAAGCGAGTGCCCATGGACGAGACCGTGCTGACGCCTGGACATATTCGCTTTTGGCTTTCCGAGAAGCTGCGCCCGCTGGGAATCAACATCGCACCCGAGGCGGGGCGCCGCGGCAAAGGTCCGCCGATCGAATTGAAAGCCCAGGGCAAGGATGAGCGCACCAACGCGGCCAACCTGTTGCTAGCGCGGCAGGGACTGGGGTATTCGTTGACACAGAGCCTGATCAACGAAGTGATTGCGCGGCGCGTCGATTCGGTGCTAATGGATTTCACACAGACGGCCGTCGCCATGCGTTACCAGATCGATGGCGTGTGGCACGACACCGAGGCACGTGATCGCGAGAGCGGCGATGCAATTCTGGCGGTCATGAAAACGCTCGCCGGCCTGGATGCACGCCAGCGCGTCAAACGACAAGAGGGCACGTTCGGCGCGGAACTGGAAAAGGTGAAATACACCTGCCGGTTCGTCAGCCAGGGAACTAAAACCGGTGAAAGAGCCCTGATGCAACTGCAGGGCCGCAAGCAAAAGCTCGACCGGCTCCCGGACCTCGAGATGCGGGCCAAGCTGGTCGAAGATCTCAAGGCCGCGCTGTCGTTGCCCCAAGGAATGGTCGTCATCTCGACACCGCCGGCGGGCGGCCTATCGACGCTCTATCCTGCCATCATCAAGGAGATGGACCGGTTTGTCCGCGGTTTCGTGGGAATCGAGTCCAGCGCCGTTAAGGAATTCAATGTCGAAAACGTCGTGATGACGTACTTTGATCCGGCAGCGGGGCAGAATCCCGCGGCTGTCCTCCCCAAGCTGATTCGCGAACATCCCGACGTGTACGTCGTACCAGACATGGTCGACGCCGAGAGCGGTGTGATGCTGTGCGAACAGATCGAACACGAAAAACGCATGGTGGTCACCAGCGTACGCGCCAAGGAACTGGCCGAATCGCTGCTGCAACTCTTGCGGATGAAGATCCCCGCGGCTCGGGTTGCGCCCGCTTTGGTCGCGGCGGTGAACATGCGATTGATTCGCAAGCTTTGTCCGAAGTGCAAAGAAGGCTATGCGCCCACCCCCCAAGTGTTGCAGCAACTGGGTATCCCTGCCGGCCGCGTCGAGGCGCTCTACCGACCGCCCCAGCAGCCGGAAGAGGTATGCACCGAGTGCCAGGGGATCGGCTACCTCGGGCGGACTGGGATGTTCGAAGTGCTGATCGTCGACGACGGCGTGCGTGAAGTGCTTACGACCAATCCCCAGGCTGCGGCCGTGCGGCAAGCCGCGCGGCGTGCCGGGATGCGCACGCTGCAGGAAGAAGGCATTGTCCTGGTGGCCAAGGGCGTCACATCATTGCAAGAACTGATGCGCATTTTGAAGGAGTAAACGCCATGGAAATTCTACTTTCCGGCGTCTTTGCCCTGATCATCCTGGTGATGATTGCGGTATTGGGCAATGAGGGCTTGTGGGGCAATGCCATCATGTTGTTCAACGTCGTGACGGCGGCGCTGGTCGCGACAAACTTTTGGGAGCCCATTGTCACCAAGCTGCTGGCTTCGCAGCCGGGCGGGGTGTTTATCTGGGATTTTCCCGTGATTTGGGGGCTCTTTTCCGGCACGCTGCTCGTCTTGCGGACACTTACCGATCTTGCGTCGCGGGTGCGCGTAAGATTTCCCCGAATGTTGGACCGTATTGGCGGCTTCGTGCTCGCTTTTTGGACAGGCTGGGTGTTGGTTTGCTTCACGGCCATGACATTGCATACCGCTCCGCTGTCAAAGAACTTTTTGTTCGGCGGCTTCAAGCCAGAGCAGCGCATGTTCTTTGGCCTGGCGCCCGATCGGCAATGGCTGGGGTTCATGCAAAAGATGTCGCACGGCAGCTTCGCCCGCAGCGCGCCCGCCGATAAACCTGATGCCTACCTGTTTGACCCGAACGGGGAATTCATGGTCAAGTATGCCGCGCGCCGCTCGATCATGGAGAAGGGCGTGATGGTGTGGTACAAGAAGCCCGGCCAGCGGTGACGTGGCCCTGCGACCACTGTTGCTGTTTCCCATCGATCACTCGCCCAGACTTCCGCACAGCAGGGTATAGCTGCTGAACAATCATGCAAGGAACAGGCCGAGCAGAAATCTCGGACGCTTCACGCGAGATGGAGCTCAACGAGTACCGCCCCATCAGCGCCCTGGCGATCCTCGGGTTGTTGTTGGCTTTGGCCGGATTCGCCGCGTTTGCTCATCCGGTGATGTGGGTCTTGCCTGTCGCCGCGGTCGCGGTCTGTTTGTTGAGCCTGACGCGTATCGCCCAGCATGACCCTCCCTTACTGGGACGCAGCATTGCGCTTTCAGGAATGATGCTCGCGCTAGCGATCGGTGCGGCGGCCCCGGCACGTTACGCGGTTGGCGAGTGGCGCACGCGTTACGAGGCCCAGCGTCTCGGGCTGCGCTGGTTTCAACTGGTGGAGCAACACCGTTACGAAGCAGCGTTTGAGTTGATGCTTGAGCCGCCGGCGCGACAGCCGGCCGGCGAGGACCTGGTAAAGCATTACCGTGAAGAACGCGCCGCCGGCAAAGTCTTGCAGGAGTTTATCGAGGACCCCGTGGTACGCGCCGTGGCTGCGCTGGGGGATCAGGCGGAATTGCAACTCGTGCAAACCGGAGAGCACCTGCAGAATCCTTACAAGGAACGGATTTCAAACTTTTGGGCCGTATCGTTTGACGAGGGTGGCCAGCGCAAGTCGTTCATTGTCCGCCTTTCGCTCGAACGGGATGCCAAAGAGGCGCGCCGCATCGGCGAATGGCGCATCAAGGCGACGA
>CAMFLN010000120.1 GCA_945957305.1 uncultured Planctomycetaceae bacterium
GTCTATTTCACCACCTATTCTTCCGAAGGGCAGGGCATTTACCGCCTGTCGCGCGCCGACTGAAGCGGCGTGCAGGCGTGAAATACGGGTGCGCGACGAAGGGCGAGGTGAAGCGCAGCCACGGGCTCGTTACGACGATCCCATCGAGTTGCAGACGGCGAAGTAGATCACGCCGGCCAGGATGATCGCGCCGCCGAGCACGGCGCCGAGCGCGATGACAAACCAGGTCGAGCCCATCAGCTTGTCGAACGCACCGCTGTTGCGCCGCTTCTTGGGGGGCACAAGCGGCGTCCCTTCGTCAAGCGGCATCCCCTCTCCGGCTGGCCCTTTCAGTGTGGCGCCTGCCAGCAAATCATCGAGGGTGTCTCCCGCGTTTGTCGCGGGCGGGGGAGGCAGCACTTCGTCCAGGATCGACGAAGTGCGGGCCGCCGTCGCGGCCGCTGCTGCCCCAGTAGTTCTTTGTCCCGCGGAGCTGGCCGGCTTGACCGCAGAAGCGGCCACGGGCGCTGGCTCACCCTTGCGCACACCAGGAGCGGAGGGAACCTTGGCCGGAGATCGCGGTTTGGCGGCCGGCGAAACTTTCTCTGGTCCGTCCGCCGGTTTGGAGCCGGCAGCGGCCGGGGCAAGTCGGGGACTCGAACCGGGCTTGGCGGTGGGAGCAGCGGGCTTGAGCCCCGCGCCCGCCGTCGAAGGAGGTTTGACCGCGGGCTTCTCGCCCGTTGCCGCGGCCGGCGCCGGCGCTTTTGCAGGAGATTTCTTCGCTTCGTCCTCCAAGGGCGCGAGCGTCAGATCATCTTCATCCATCCCCGTTGCAGGTGCCGCAGCGGCGGCCTGCGTCGTAGCGCGACGCGCCAACTCGCCCAGCCGCGCCCACGAGCCGCTCGTGCCCGGCGGTTTCAGCGGCGTATCGGTCGCCGAGCCATGCGCGTTGAGCCAGCGTGACAGGGCATCGGCGACCTCATCGGCCGTCTGATACCGCTGATCGCGACGCTTGGATGTCATCTTGTAAAAGATGTTGACCAGGTCTTCCGGCACTTCGGGGCGCTGCTTGCGAATGCTTTCGGGCTGCTGCGTTTGATGCATCAGCAACCGCTGCGTGCACGTTCCCTCGGGGAAAGGAGGGTGGCCGGTCAGCGCGAAGTACAACGTGCATCCCAGGCTGTAGATATCCGCTCGACCATCGACCGTATGGCTATCGAGCGCTTGTTCCGGAGCGAGGTAGTCGACCGTGCCCAAAACCTTTTCATCGTGAGCGATGGTCAAAGAAGCCTGATCATCGTTCGAGAACTGTGCCAACCCCATATCGAGAATCTTGACCGTTCCCTTGACGTCGATGAGCAGGTTCGCGGGTTTGATATCGCGATGTATGAGTCCCACCCGGTGCGCATGCGCCAAACCCGAGGCCGCCTGGCGAATGTAGTCGGCCGCCAGTACAGGGGAGAGCGCGCCTTCGGCCGCCACGAGAACTTGCAGGTCGCGTCCCTCGACAAATTCCATGACGAGGTAATGCGTTCCCTCGTGCTCATTGACGTCATAAGCGCGGACGATGTTCGGATCGTCCAGTGCCGCGGCAGCGCGCGCCTCGCGATGGAAGCGGGCCAGGTATGAGGAGTCTTTGACGCGGCCGGCCGGCAACACCTTGATCGCGCGGCGGGCTCGCATCAGCACATGTTCGGCCAGGTACACGCTGCTCATGCCGCCTGTGCCCAGGTGGCCGAGCAGTTTGTAGTTACCGAGGAAGAAGCCCTTGTGGCGACCTTCGAGAAGCTTGTCACTTTGCCAGGCGGTGAGCAGCCCCGCCTCGACCAAGTGTGCGCACAAAGATTGCGCATCGCCACCTTCGGCGGCGCGGCGCCTGTATTCCGCAACGGCGGCATCGAGCTGATTTGTCTCGACGAGTCCGCTACGGCGCACGAGATCCAAAAACGTGTCGATACTCATGCTGAGTCAGTTGCTCACAAAACTAGACTCATCTCGCACTGACGCGATCGGCCAAGCGTTTGCCTTGCCTGCCCAAATCCCTAAACGCCTTATGCCGGATGGTAGCGAATGGCGCTAAATCGAAACAGCTACTGAATAAATAAAAGCAGCGGGACCAAGCCCCGGCACGCGGCAAAACGGACATCTAATATCTTATGCAATCCGCATTCCCGAACCAAGAAAAAATCGGGCCGGAAGGGCATTGTGCGCGTAGTCCAGGCAAGAACCAAATGGGCGTGCGGGGAACAATCGCTGCGACCGCTTCGCGCGCTAAGGGACCGGACATCGCGAAGTGTTATGTTACACAGGTTCGCCCAAGAACGGGTTGCACCGCAATGGGCTCGGCGAGTGGTTCTAAATCGACCAACTCAGGGCTGTTGCCGATCAACCAGCAACCGGGACAACCGCCATCGGTTACATTGCGGCATCGCCGTTGCGCCGACGATCCAGGTCTGTCTGTCCCGGAGCTTCGGTGTACTTCAGCCCCCGCCCAGTCACCAAAATCCTGGGTTACTACTGTTTGAGTGATTCGTTAGCGCTATTATCATCGGGGAGGGGGTAAGTTTGTACGCCGGCTCGTGCTGGCGACCGACCATCGGCTGAACCGTTCCGGGTGATCTGTGGCGAGTGCAACGAAACTTCGCGACGACCTCGCCGCTCTGCGCATTGACCGCTCTTTGCGGACGCAACAGTCGGGCTCAGGTAAATGGTTCGCGCTGGCTGTGATTGCGCTGCTGGCGGCGATTGCCGGCGGCGGGTATTACCTGTTGAGCGAGCGATTGGCCGGTCCCCTGGCCGTCAAGGTCGACACCGTCCGGCTGGTCTCCTTGGGCCAGATCAATACCGTGCTCACGGCGACCGGCTACCTGGAATCGCGGCAGCAAGCGGCGGTCGGCGCCAAAGCCCCCGGCCGGGTCGCACGCGTGCTGGTCGAGGAAGGAGACAAGGTTCATGCGGGCGACTTGCTCGCCGAGCTCGGCCACTCGGATCTCGACGCCATGCTGGCCTCGAAGACAGCGCAAGTGCGCTATGCCGAGGCCGTGGCCGCGGAAGCCAAGCGGCAAGCCGCGCAAAAAGAGCGAGACTTCGCCCGCGAGCAATCGCTGTTCGACAAGAAAGCTGGCACGCAGGCCGCGTTGGAAACGGCCGAAACTGATTTTCATACCGCCGCAGCGCGGGCCGAGGCCCTCAGCGCCAATGTCGCGGTGGCGCAAGCGCAAGTGCGCGAAGCTGAAGAGGCCATCGCGAACCTCAAGGTGATCGCCCCCTTTGCCGGCACCGTCGTCACCAAGGATGCCGAAGTCGGCGAAACGATCATGCCCGGCGGCATGGGGCTCGCCTCAGGGCGTGGATCGGTGGCGACCCTGGCGAATCTCGATCAATTGGAAGTCGACACCGACGTGAAAGAAGATTATCTCGGCCAACTGGAAAAAGGGCAGCCGGCCGAAGTTTCGGTCGATGCCGTTCCTGATCGCCGTTATCAAGGACGCCTGCGCGAGATTATCCCCATGGGGGACCGCACGCGCGGCATCGTCAAGGTGAAAGTCACCATCGTTGATCCGGATGAACACCTGTTCCCCGACCTGGGAGCGACGGTACACTTTCAACCAGCGAAATCCGAACGTGCCGTGGATGCCGACCAGAAACGCATGTACCTGCCCCTGTCCGCGGTCGTGACGAAGGACGGCCGCGACTTTGTTTGGCGGCTGGAAAAGGACCATGTCGTGCAAGCCCACGTCACGACCAGCGGAGAGCCGAAGGACGGTTTGATTCGCGTTGACGGCAGCGTCAAAGGGGGAGACCGGATCGTGGTGGATCCGCCGGCCGAACTCATCAACGGCGCCCGCGTGCGAATTCTTGAATAGCGTTAGGGAAGCGATGCATCTGGCGGTAATGTCCGCCCTGTTGACCGGAGGCACTCATGCCCGCAGGTTCTGAACGAGCCGTGGTCGAATTGCGCGGCGTCTCGAAAGAGTACATGCGCGACAAGATTCGCGTGCCCGTGTTGTCCAACACCAACCTTGATATTCCGCACGGAGACTTCGTCGCCGTGATGGGCCCGTCCGGCTCCGGCAAGTCGACGCTGTTGAATCTGGCGGCCGGGCTCGACCGACCGACGACCGGCACGGTCACCGTCGCTGGCACGGAATTGAATCAACTTTCCGAAAGCAAGCTCACTCGCTGGCGGTCCCAGCACCTGGGCTTCATCTTTCAGTTGTACAACCTGATGCCGGTGTTGACCGCTTTCGAAAACGTGGAGCTGCCGCTGCTGCTGACGTCGCTCTCGCGTCGCCAACGCGCCGAGCACGTCGAAACCGCCTTGCGCATCGTCGGCCTGCAGGAACGCATGGACCATTTTCCGCGGCAGCTTTCGGGCGGACAGGAACAGCGCGTCGCCATCGCACGCGCGCTGGTGAACGACCCGGTGCTGCTGCTGGCCGACGAACCGACGGGAAACCTGGACGCGGCCGCGGCCCAGGAAATCATGGACTTGCTGCAGCAGCTGAACGAAGAGTTCGAAAAAACAATCGTCATGGTAACGCACGATCCACGCGCCGCGCGTCGCGCTCGCCGTATGCTGCACCTGGAGAAGGGGACTTTCGTCGAAACCGAGTTGGATGCCCTGGAGGCCGCGGGATGAAATTCCTCCCTTACATTCTCCGCAACGTGCAACGCAACAAGCTGCGCAGTGTCTTCACGGGCTTGTCGATTGCCGTGAGCCTGTTTCTGGTCACGGTGTTGTACGCCTATGTGAACATGCAGGACGAAATGGGCGAAGGAGCCCTGAAGTACGCCCGCGTCGTCTGCACGGCCAAGCAAGGGCTGACGTTTCCGGTGCCGATTGCCCATGTCGACAAGGTGAAGGGGATGGAAGGGGTCAAGACCGTCGTTCCGCTCGCCTGGTTCGGCGGCAAGTACAAGGACGACAAGATCCCGTTCGCCCAGTTCGCCACAGATCCGGATCATTGCTTCGAAGTGTTCGCGGAATTTACGGTGCCGCCCGATCAATTGAGCAACTTTCAAAAGGATCGCACCGGCTGCATCGTGGGAGAGAAGATCGCCCGCAAGCGCCAGTGGAAGGTGGGCGACAAGATCGTCCTCAAGGGGGACATCTATCCCGTCAACCTGGAATTGACGATCGACGGCATCTACACCGGCCCGGCCGGCTCGGATCTCGAGATGCTGTTCTACGATTACACCTATCTCGACGAGCTGCTCAAGCAATCGCGCTCGCAGATGGCGGGCAACGCCGGCACGATGTTCATCAAGGCGCAAACGCCCGAGATGATGCCCGACTTGATGCAAAGGATCAACGCCCGCTTCGCCAATTCCGAGGCCCCGGTGCGGGCCATGACCGAGCAGGCTTTTCGCCAGATGTTCACCGAAATGCTGGGGAATATCCGCGTCTTCATCCGCAATATCGCGATCATCGTCGTGGCGGCGCTGGTGTGCGTGGCCGGCAATGCCATGGCCATGTCGCTGCGCGAGCGGACGCGCGAAGTGGCCGTGCTGAAGGCCATCGGCTTTTCGCGGTTCATCGTGCTCACCCTGGTGCTGATCGAGGCCATTGTCATCGCGGTGATTGGTGGCTTCCTGGGAGTTATGGCCGCACGATTGCTGTTCCAATTCACCGACATGTCGATGATCGGCATCCCTGGTTTCTCGTCGTTCTACGTGCCGGTATCGACGATGCTGTTCAGCATGCTGCTGGCCGCGGCGATCGGGCTGGCCAGCGGAATCATTCCCGCCTGGCGCGCGGCACAGGTCTCGGTCGTCGATGGCTTGCGCAAGGTAGTTTAAGAAAACCCAGAAAAGGGAAATACATCCCCAGATAGCGCAGATGACGCGGATAAGGAAATAAAACTCCACGGAGTAAGTGCTGATTCCCTCTTTGTCCCCCTCTGCGCGTTCTGCATCATCTGTGGATCCGTCTTTTAAGAAACCGAAAGTTCAAAGTGATTCCTCTCAAATACAACATCCGCAGCCTGCGCACTCGCTGGGTCAGCTCGCTGATGACGATCATTGGCACCGCGCTGGTTGTCTGGGCCGTGGTGCTAACCTTTGGTTTGGCCGACGGCTTGGACCATACACTCGAAGTGTCAGGCGAGCCGCTGGACCTGATCGTGATGCGTAAAGGGGCAACGGCCGAAACGAACAGCATCATCAACGAATCGACGGCCCGCGAAATGGCGGCTCTCGACGGCATCGCCTCGGACGCGGCCGGCAATAAGCTCTGCTCGCCCGAATTGGTCGTCGTTGTCAACACAGCACGCCGCGCGGGAGACACCAATGCCAACATGATCTTGCGCGGGGTGACGCCGGCGGCCAAAGAGGTTCGCTCGAACTTTCACATCGTCGCGGGGCGCGAGAACAAGCCCGGCGTGCGCGAAGCCATTGCCAGCACGCAAATGGCCAATCGCTTCAAGGGGGCGGGGCTGGACGAAGAACTCGACGTATTCGGAGCGCCTTTCAAGATCGTCGGACTGTTCGAAGCCGGACACAGCGCCACCGAATCCGAGGTCTGGACCGACCTGGAAGTCCTGGGCCAGACTACAAAGCGCGAAGGAGTTCGTTCGGCCATCCAGCTGCGTGCCAACAGCGCCGACGATGCGCAGCGCATGGCTGACCGCATTTCCAGTGACGAACAGTTCGGCTTGTCGGCATTGAGCGAGCCGGTTTATTTCGCCGAGCAAGCCAAATCGAGCCGCGGCATCAAAGCGATCGGCGTTTTTATCGCCGTGATTTTGTCGATCGGCGCGGTGTTCGCGGTCGCGAATACCATGTACGCCGCCGTGGCCTCGCGCGCACGCGAGATTGGGACATTGCGGGCGCTGGGCTTTAACCGCCGCACGATCCTCATCTCCTTCTTGCTCGAATCGTTGGCCCTCTGCCTGGCCGGCGGACTGCTGGGCTGCCTGGCGGCCTTGCCGCTCAATGGCATGTCGACCGGCACGGCGAATTGGGTCACATTCAGCGAACTGGCTTTCACCTTCCGCTTCGGCCCGACGGTGCAGATCCTAGCCGTCTCGCTGGTCGTCGTCGTGGGAGTGATCGGCGGCCTGTTCCCCGCGCTGCGGGCGACGCGGATGAAGATCGTGGATGCCCTGCGCGAGGTGTAGGGACCAGAAATGGTTCGCATGTGCCCAGCGGCCGCGCTGCCCAGTGACACTCGTGGGGCGGCGACTGGATAGGAACGCTCCGATGAACGTCTTTTGCTGCAGTGCTCGGCAGGTCACTTGGATCGCAGCGATTTTCAGCATCCCAACGGCGGACCATGCTACTGCAGCGCCCGCGGAACAAATCTTTGACACCGGCCGCGTCAAGATCCATTACTTCGTCGCAGGGCGAGGTTCATCCGTGGTGTTGATTCACGGCCTGCACTCCAGCGCCCGCATGAATTGGCTGGCTAACGGCGTCTTTGCCGAACTGGCCAAAGATCATCAGGTTATCGCGCTTGACCTGCCCGGCCATGGTCAGTCGGACAAGCCGCGCGACGAACAAGCGTACGGCCTGCAAGTGGTGACTGATCTCGTGGTGCTGCTCGATCATCTGCAGGTCGAGAAAGCGCATCTCGTCGGTTATTCGCTGGGGGGCATGATCGCGATGAAAATGCTCGCGCTGCACCCCGAACGCACTCTCTCGGCCTTGATCGGCGGCATGGGCTGGCTCCGCAC
>CAMFLN010000121.1 GCA_945957305.1 uncultured Planctomycetaceae bacterium
GCTCGGTTCCCAGCTGCATGCCGCCGAACACCAGCACGAGTCCGCACGCGAGGAGATAAACGGGCACGGCAATTCGTCGGTGGTCGACCATCGACGTAACGAGGCGTTCGAATCGTTGTTGCAAGCCGTCGAACCAGTCCTGCTTCTTTTCGCCCTCTGCAGCATGATGCGGCTTGAGCAGCCACACGCAGACGATCGGCACCAGGGTGCTCGAGAGCAGATAGGAAGAGATCATCGCAAAGCCCACGGCCAATGCCAGCGGCATGAACAGCGACCGCACCGGATCGGCCATGACGAACGCCGGAATGAACACCGAGAGGATGCACAACATGGCCAGCAACCGCGGCACCGCGGTCTGCATACTGCCGCGCTCGACGGCGCGGGCCAGGCGATGCGTCTTGGTCATCTGCACGTGAATATTTTCGATCGAAACGGTCGCCTCGTCGACGAGCATGCCGATCGACAGGGCCATACCGCCCAGCGACATGATGTTGATCGTGTTGCCGGTCAACCACAGTCCGAACAAGGAACCGGTCAACGCCAGTGGGATGTTCAGCACCACCACGACCACGCTACGCACATCGCGCAAGAAAATCAGGATCATCAATCCCGTGAGCATGGCGCCAATCAGGCCTTCGGTCGCGACGCTCTTGATGGCGGCCTTCACCGTGGGCGATTCGTCGAACTCGAATCGCACGTCGACGTCCTCGGGCACGGCATTCTTGAAGACTTGCAGCGACTTGTAGACGTCAGCCACGACCGTCAACGTCGAGGCAGTGTCCTTTTTGATGATGGGCAAGTAGACAGACTTGTGCCCGTCGACCAGCGCGTAGCCGTAGTTGACATCCGTTGAATCCTGAATGTCGGAAACGTCGCGAATATAGAGATTGGCCCCCAGGCGCAACGGGATTTTGCCAATCTCTTGAATATCAGCCACAAGCGCGTTGTTCGGCACCAGCGGCATTTGATCCTTGATGTACAGGTTGCCGGCCGGCACGATCGTGTTGCCTTGCATCAAGGCCTCGACCACGTCTTGGGGCGTCAGGTTGTAGCTCTGCAATTTCTGCGGGTCGACGTTGACCAGAATCGTGCGCACGTTGGGACCGAACGGCGACACTGCCACGGTCCCAGGCACGGCTGACTGAACCAAAGGGCGAATGACGTTTTGCGCAATATCGGCGACCAATCCCAAGGGAGTCGTCTTGCTGGTCAGCACCAGGTAGCCGACCGGGACGCTCCCCTCGTCCATGCGCATGATCATCGGCGGCAGCGTGCCCGGCGGCATGCGGGCCATGGCGCGGTTGGCCATGGCGACGACTTCCCCTTCGGCCGCCCCCATGTCGGTGCCGGGAAAGAACGACAGCTTGATCAGCGCCACTTGCTGAATGCTGTGCGACTCGATGTCTTTGACGCCGTCGACATACTGGAACAGCAACTCGAACTGGTTGACGATGAGCCCTTCCATTTGGGCAGGACTCATACCGCCGTACTGCAAGAAGACGTAGATCCGCGGCTCGTTCAGCGGTGGAAAGATATCCACGCGCATGCGATTGAGCGCCATGGCGCCGCCTCCCACCAATCCCACCACCAGCATGAGCGTGGTGATCGGATGCTTCATCGCAAAGAAGATGGGGTTCACGCGGCGGGCCTCTCTCAGTGTGCTAGCAGTAGCGGCGCGACAACCACGCCAGTGGACGTCGCAAGTCGGGCGAGATAATCGGGGGGGTAGCGTTCTCGGTCCGCCGGTGCCAAGGCAGCGGGGAACTGTTTCCCCCGCTCGTCTGACAGCATGCGCGCGCACTAGCGCCGAAATAACACCTTAGGAACGTAACACGCGGGTTTGGGAAGCGCCGAAAGCTCTGGCAAGCTGGGAGGAGGATGGCGAATGATCCCGTGGTAGCGCCGCGGTATCTCCGTGCAAAGCGGCACTTGCGCAACATCCGATGCCAACATCACAGGCCGGATAACCGCGCTGACATGACTGCCAGCGATGCCTGCTCTCTCACGTCGCTTCATTTCCAAGGATTTTGCATGGCAGAGACCGCCTCGGCATTTCACGAGGCGAGGCCAGCCTGCCGTTCGGTCTCGTTGACGATCTTGCGCCGCGCTGCGCTGCGCGCTGGACTTCTCGGTCTGGCGCTCATCGGGGTTGGATTTGGCGCTGCGCAGGCTCGCGCCCAGGTCGTGGTCGCAGCGCCGAATCGCGCGGCCGCAGAAGAGGTCGTACCCACGCCTCGCGCGCAACAGACGCCCGTCAACCCCGCCGTGATCCCCCTGCCGCCGGCAATTCCGCTGTCCGGCGCTGCCGGCGCGGGCACCTATGGCGCCGGGCCTGTGCTGTCGGGTCCCACTCTGTCTGACGGCGCGCCGGCGCAAGCGCTACCCGCGGGCGAGCTGGCTGCGACAGATCGCCCGCTGCCGATCAACCTCGCCACCGCCTTGCGGTTATCGAACGGACGGCCTCTGTTGATTGCCGCGGCCCAGGCGCGTTTACAGATCGCGGCGGCGCAGGCGGAAAAGGCGAACGTCCTGTGGCTGCCAAACCTGGATGTCGGCAGCGCTTATATACGCCACAGCGGCGGGATTCAGGGGCCAACCGGCAACCTGGTGGACAACAGCACCAATTCGTTCATCGCTGGCGGCGGCGCAATCTTGCGCGTCGGCACCGCCGACGCCGTGTTCGAACCTCTGGCCGCGCGGCAAGTGCTTGCCTCGCGCCGGATCGATACGCAAACCGCGCGGAACGAAGCCTTGGAAATCACGGCCGAATCGTACTTCAACGTGCAAATGGCGCGCGGGATTTACGGCGCCATGAACGATGCCTCGAACAAATCCATCGATATCGTACGCCGGGTCGAAACCCTGGCCCGGGGCCTGGTCGCGCCGGATGAAATCGATCGCGCCCGCACACTGCAAGCCGAACTGGAACAATCGACGCAAATTGCACGACAACAATGGCGCGTGGCCAGCGCAAATCTGACGCGCGTGCTACGGCTGGATCCGTCGGCCGTGGTCGTGCCGCTCGAAGCGTCACATACACAGGTCACTTTGATCGACCCGACCTGGCCGGTCGATGACTTGATCGTGGTCGGCCTGATGAATCGCCCTGAACTGGCGTCGAACCGCGCCCTGGTGCGCGCCACGGTAATCCGCCTGCGCAAGGAGCGGATGCGCCCGCTGATGCCCAGCCTGTTGGTGACGGGCAACGGCACTCCCGATTTCTATTTCCAGGGAGGCATCTATGGCACCGGGACCAACGGCAATCTGAACCAGTTCGCCGGACGCGGCGACGTGGCGGCGCAGGCCGTTTGGCAGCTCGACAATCTGGGCTTTGGTTACCAGGCGAAAGTGCGCGAGCAACAAGGCGAAGCCCGGCTGGCGAACATCGAGCTGTTCAATATGCAAGACCGCGTCGCCGCTGAAGTGGCGCAGGCCAAGGCCGACGTCGACTCCGCAGCGCTGCGCGTCGTCCAGGCCGAAACTGGATTGCAGCAAGGCTTGTCGAGTTACCGCGGCAACTTGATCGGCATGGGACAAACCCAACGCTTCAACGATATCCTGACGCTCGTCAATCGCCCGCAAGAGGTCGTGGCGTCTCTGCAGCAACTACAACAGGCATACACGAATTACTATCGCACCGTAGCCGACTTCAACCGCGCCCAGTTCCGCTTGTTCTATGCTCTCGGCTTCCCGGCCGAGGTGCTGGCCTGTCAGCGTCCGACCGGTCCGATCGAGCCGGTCGATACGTACCGCGGACCGGCATTGCCCAACGTGCAGGGGCAGTAGCATCGGTCGATAAACGCCCGCCACGATGGCGCCGGTTCGCGCTACTTTTCTTCCACCGCCGTGATCGTGAGCCACGCGTCGGCGAGCTTTTGCGAGTTCGTTGTCGCAAACTGAGCAGTGCGCGTGGTCGGCGTAGCTCCCGATGACGTCCCGATGACACGGATTGGACCGCTGAAGGGTACCGTCCCGGCCGAAATGGAGAGCTTTACACTCTTGGCCGTATCGCCCTCAGGGGCCGATGTCGCCGCGGCAACGCCGGTGCCGTCGGGCAAGCCGGTGATGGTCAAATTGATCGGCTCTGCGAAGCCATGGAGCCGCTCGATGCTCACCGGCACTTCGAGCTTTTGACCCACGGCAACGGTGAACAGGTCGCCGGCCACGGTGAGTGCGTAATCCGGCTTCGCGAATGTGGCGGTCAGCCGATACACAAAGCGCGAACCTCCCTGACCGTGCAGGTCGTTTACCGACAGGTCGTACTCTCCATCGGCCGGCGCGACGAACGTCAATTCCGCGTCACGGCCGGCGCCCGAGTCGTCGACACGCGTCAGCGATTTCCCTTGTAAGTCGCGCAGTTCGAGTACCGGGTCGAGCGGATAACCCAGGCTGCGACTCTCCACACGTGCCAGCAGCGTCTCCCCTTTGCGCAAGGTCAGTCGAAACGTGTCCTTGTCGGCAGGCGACTCGACACGTCCGGTCACCGTGACGGGCACAACAATCGGTTGTGGTTGGCCTGTGACACTCGGCTCTTGCGCCAAAAGAGTAGCGTGGGGCACGACCGGCAACGTTAATACGTTTGCCAACCGTGGATGAAATAGCGCGACGCGTTGGTCGGGCAATTCGGTCGGTACGAGGTGGCGTACGTCTTCGGCCAGGTTCCAGCCAAAGAGGTCGATCGGGGCGGCGACCGCAGAAACCGCCAGGGGAAGCGAGTAATCGACAAAACCTGCCGTCGCGAGCGTCAATCGGTAGAGGTAAGTGTCACCGCCGGCCAGCGCGATCGAGCTATCGGGCGCCGCAGGAAATCCGAAAATGCGGATCAGGTAGGTTCCCGATTCTGGCGCCATGAAGACAATTCTGGGATCCAGATCCTGGTCATCATCATTGTGCGCCAGCACGAACCCGGCTGGCGAAAGGATTTCGAGCACGGCATCCAGCGGCGAGGCCAGCGCGCGATGCGACTCAACGTCGGCCACCAAGGTCTGCCCCTTGTCGAGCCGCACCGCAAAGGTGTCGACGTCTCCCTTGCGCTCCAGGCGACCGTTAACCACGGTTTGCGCCGTGGACAGCTCTTGCGGCTTTGACGGCGAATCGTTCGGCTCTTGTTCGCGCGTCTCGGCCAGAGTGCCCACGATCAGCGGCACCGCCGGGGTGCTCCCCTGGGCATCGTAAAAACGCACCCAGTACACGCCCGACACAACGTCGGCCGGTACGCTCAGCGCGAGCTCCCCGTTCTTTTCCTTTGGCGTCAGAGACAACCCAGGCCGATTTGTCCACACACTGACCGGCCAATGGTCGAAACTGCCGTGCGCTTCGACATCGATCGTGGTCCCCATTTGCGCGCCGGCAGGAAACAGGTACTTCCACTTCGGCGGCGCCGCCCTGGCAACTTGCAAATCCAACAGCAACACGACGTGCCACACGATCAGCAGCGCCACGCCGAGGAGACGAGAAGTTCGTGGTCGGTAAGCTGGCATTCTCGTCGTTCCTCGCGCACCTTTAGCCCATCAGTTCTTTAATGGGCGTGGGATCGCTGACCAGGTGCGCGGGGCGACCGTTGGGCGCGTAGTAGATCTTGCCCGGGTCGATGCCCAGCTTGGCATAAACCGTGGCGACGAAGTTTTCCGGGGCCAAGATGCGTTCGTTGGCCGAGTGCCCCATCCTGTCGGTCGCGCCGATCACTTGCCCGCCCGGCGTACCGCAGCCGGCAAACAGGATCGACATCGCATTGGCCCAGTGATCGCGACCTGCCTTTGTTTCGTTGGGCAACGTCGAAATCTTGGGCGTGCGGCCAAACTCCCCAAGAGCCACGATAAGCGTGGAATCCAACAAGCCGCGTTGTTCCAGGTCTTCGATCAGCGTAGCGATCGCGTTCTCGAATGGCGGCATCCGTTTGGCAATCGCGCCGAAAATATTGGAGTGATGATCCCAGCCGCCGTCATAGAGAGTGACAAACGGCACGCCTGCCTCGACCAGGCGCCGCGCCAGCAGCGCTCGCTGCCCAAAGGAATTGCGTCCGTAGCGCTCGCGCATCTCGTCCGATTCGGCCCCGATATCGAACGCCCGCTGTGCCTCGGGGCTGGTGACGAGGCTATACCCTTGATGGTAGTACTCGTCGAGCGCCTTGACGGGATCGCCGGCAGATTCTTCGGGGATGCGCGTCAAGCGATCGACGACGCCGCGCAAATCGCGCCGCGCCACCAGGCGTTCATCGACAATGCTGGCCGGCGGCGCCACGTCGCGCACGCGGAATTCCTTGCCGTTCGGATCGTCGCTGACGACGAAGGGTGCAAACTTCGCCCCCAGAAAATTCGGTCCGCCGGAGCGCGACATGCTCGGCATTGAGAAATACGCTGGCAACCCGCCGCGATTGCCCCTCTCGTACGCGGTGACCGAACCCAAGCTGGGATGGAAGCTGACGAAGGCCCCGCAGCCGACGGGAATGCGCGGCGGAGCGCCGGTCATCATGTAATGATTGCCCGCGCCGTGGTTTCCCTGGTTGTGACAGACCGAGCGGACCACGGCGAGCTTGTCGGCCATGCCGGCCAAACGCCGCATATGCTCCGAGAAAAACACGCCGGGGATCTTTGTCTCGATCGTTCCCAACTCGCCGCGGATCTCCGACGGTGCGTCCGGCTTCGGATCGAAGGTCTCGAAGTGCGAAGGGCCGCCGTCCATCCAGATCAAGATGCAGCTCGTCGGCCGGCGCGTGGGACCGCTCGACTTCGAGTCCTGCGCCTGTCCGACAAGCCGCAGCATGTCGACCAACCCACCCCCCGCCAAAGCACCCAGCCCCAGCTGCAGGCAATCGCGTCGTGACACGCCTTCGCAATTTCGATGAATTCTCATTCTTCCATCCTGGAGGGGATGTGGAGTACAAAGCGTCGACTTTAATCCTTGAAAACAAATTCGGGCGTATTCAACAGCGTCCATAACAGGTCTTCGACCGCCGTGCGGCGCTGCGTTCCTTCGCCCTCGATGGTCGCGGCTGTGGCACTCAATTCGTCAGGCGTGGGGTGCCGGGAATACGTCGCCAGGTACAGCTCTTCCACGATCTGCTCGGGCGTCTCCGAGCTGGCCGCCAGTCGGGCCGCGCGTCCCTCATCCTTGGTCACTTGGGCATGCATGCCGGGCGCATTCATCAAGTGCAATGCTTGCACAACGGTGGTCTCGCCGGTGCGCTCGCAGGGGGGATCTTGATTGGCGTCAGGGCGCCCAAAGGCGTCGAGAAATCTGGACTCGATGCGATGGGTCCATAGTTCCACAGCCCGGGACTCGGGCGGCATCGCGGCGAAGGACTCCCGCACTGCGGTAACATCGGCCACGGCATCCATCAGCACTTCGGCCTCGAGACGCTGACGATAGTGCCGTGAAAAGTTGCGCGTATCGGTTACGTTCCGGTCCCCCGGCAATGACGACAGTCCGTAAACGTACGAGGTGGTGATGCTGCGCAGGAGCTGCTTCTGGTCGTAGTTCACGCGACGGAATTCCTCGGCCAACGCATCCAAGAGAGGCGCGTTGCTGGCCGGGTTTGTCGCCCGCAGATCGTCGACGGGATCGACCAGGCCGCGTCCCATCAGCTCGGCCC
>CAMFLN010000122.1 GCA_945957305.1 uncultured Planctomycetaceae bacterium
CCTGCCAGGCCGCGCGCCCGCGACTCGGCAATGGCGCAACGTTCGAGAACTTGTGTCACGTGACAGAAATGTTTCGAGCTGTGCTTGAGCCGGCGCGCGAGGCGATGGGACGGATCGATCCACTGGCAGGCATAATAAATGGCGTCCGCCGTATCGACGACAAACTGTGGCCAGGTGAGCGAAGGATCCCACCCATGCCCGTGGTAGACCAGATACTGCGCGGCGCCCACGTCGAGGATGATTTCGTCGTGCGCCTGAATGCCTAAAAGTCCCTCGAACCAACCGCGCGGGGGATCGTGATTACCGACGACCCAATCGACCTGCACGCGCAACGAGTATTGCCGCAGCATTTCCACGACTTGCACGTCACGCTCTTGCAGCCCGCGCAATCGCGGATCGTTGAACAAATCGCCTGCGAGAACCAGGCGCGCGGTTTTCAGCGTGTGCAGAAACCGCAAAAAGTCATTCCCTCGGCTGTTTCGCGCGCCGAGGTGCAGATCACTCACGACGACAACGTCGAAGTTCAACATGGGCTCGCTTCCTTGAGGTGCAACCTGCGACAACATCCTGATCGCCGCATCTACCAGAATCATCGGCCACGCGCATTTCGAGCGCATGAGTGTCGCGCTAGAATCTCGTGAAAATCGCAGCCGTGCAGCTAGCACGCAACGCACCGCCGGAACGCTGCAGCTCAGCTGAACAGCGAAATGCACATCTTTTGCTCAACGTAAACTCACCTGCCGTTCACTAGTGGCCGCGCCGAGGCGCGACTACTCTACGCGACACATCATGACGTGCTGCGTCACATTCGCGGCGCGGCACGCCAGGCAGGCTTCACGCATTACACGATCAGCAAGGAGAAGGACCTTGAACGGAGTATCTCTGCGCGCCATCAGCCTCATCGTAGTAATTTCCCTGAGCGCCCTGACGGCGCCGGTACGGGCTGCCGAACGGACACGGCGCCCGTTTGAAACGGACGATCGTCGGCCGCGGGTCAGCCCGTATCTGAACCTGGTGAACAACAACCAACCGGGCGCGACGAATTATCAGAGCCTGGTCCGCCCGCAACTGGAGCAACAGGCGGTGAATCGAAATCAGCGCGCGGCCCTGAGCCGCATGCAACGCACGGCGCCCACTCGCTCGCAGTCGACGTCTCAGGGGAACCAGCACCTACGCGGCACAGGTCACCGCACGACGTTCGACGACCTTTCGCGATATTACCCCGGATTGAAACGCTGAAGTTATAGAGCCGGCAGCGAGCCAGCCCGACTGTCGAGAACGCTTGGCGGTCGGTTGGGCTCGAATGGCTTCTAGCCCAAATACGCCATTACCGCCAGGAACAAAACCCACAAGCCGACGGCCAGGGCGGTGGCGATGAGGAAGATGAAATGACGCCGTGGTGGATTCGTTGTTGAACTTACACGGGTACCCGAGCGCGCTGCTGCGGGCGAATGAACCACGTTTGAATCGGCGCGACTCTCAGCGCGAGAGCCGACTTTAGGACCGGTTTTGCTGCGCCGCTGCGGCATGGAATTTCCCGCTGGACCCTGCGCGTCTTTGCGAAGAGCGCGCTGGCGATTGCTTTACTCAGGCGGAGTAATTTGAAAACTCTGTTCCAGTCCCGCGTCAAAATCAAAGACGTCGTCGAAATCTTCGCGGCGATCATCGTCGGTCTTGCGCATCAGCCCGACGCGTATCAGGTTGAATACAATCTCGCCGAAGTCTCCCGTGGTGCGGACGCCGTAACTGTTGAGCACGCACTTGGCCATGTAGCCATACTGATCAAGCGCGTAGAGGCGTATGGCCTCGCACAGTTCCTGACCCGTCAGATGCCGTTCCGAAGCGGCGGCCTCTTCCGAGGCTCCGGCGGGGGCCGCCCCCATCCCCAAAACGGAATGCGCGTAGTTCAACGCGTCGAATACGAACAAGTAGGCAGACCGCTGGTAGCGGTTATCTTCTCGCAACAACTGAGCCAAGGTCTGGGCGGCGTCGGACATAATTCGCAGGTAATCTCGGGTGAGTCGTTGCAGCTTGCCGGCGCAGTGAGGGAGTCGACAACCGGCAGGCAGGAGGGACGAATTTCAGTTGGACCGGTTGCCCGCGTTCAGGACACTGAGCACGTCGCCAGCCTGAATCATAATGCGCGTGCGATCCTCGGTCTCGACCAGCAACTGGCTCGTCAGGATTTCGTGGGCTAGCACGCGCATCTTGCCCTTGGCCGTCACGACTTGCGCCCCGACCGGCGGCAGGTCCTTTTGTAACGCTTCATACGTGTCAAATTCATAACGCAGGCAGCACTTCAAGCGACCGCAGCGGCCGGAGATCTTCGTCGGGTCGAGCGTGGCCTTTTGCAGCTTGGCCATTTTCATCGACACCGGTGGCATTTCGGACAGGTGTGTATTGCAACAGACCGGTTTGCCGCAGTCGCCGTAATCGGCCAGTAATTTCGCTTCGTCACGCACGCCAATCTGGCGCATTTCGATCCGTGTCTGGAACTCGCTGGCCAACGTCTTGACTAGGTTGCGAAAATCGACGCGATTTTCGGCCAAAAAATAGATCACGATCCGTTCGCCGCCAAAGACGTGCTCGATATCGACCAGCTTCATCGGCAATTGCAGTTCGCTGACGATTCGCCGGCAGGTCTCGAACTCGACACGCTCCTGCTCATGAATCCGCGACAGCTCGTTTTCGTCGTCGGCCGTCATCTGCCGCAGGATCTGCCCACGCTGTGGGTCGGGCAATTGCCCGGTCGCTTCGTCCGTGGCGGGGCAAAGGACTTCGCCTGCTTCAAGCCCGCGGTCTGTCCGCACAATGACGCGTGCGCCGCGCGCCAGGGTCTCTCCCCGGCTCGTGCTAAACACGCCCAAGCTGCGCGTGACCCCGTTTCGAACGACGTACTTTTCCATAGCAGGCACTATAGTCGCTGACCCATCCTGCGGAAAGGGAACCGCCGAGAGCCCGCCCTAGCGACTCGCGGGCAGCAACAAGCCCGCCTGCTCGGCGGCGGCGACGCGTTGTGGATCGAGTTGCCGCAATCGTGCTAGTTTTTCAGCGGCCGCGGGAAGTGGGCAAGCTTTGAGGTAGCCGACGATGGCTTGTGCGATGCTGGCATCGGCAAACTCCTTACGTGCAAAGAGTGCCGCGACCGCGTCGAGCGATTCCCAATCCTGCCAGCGCGCCAGGTCCACGATGGCTGACGCCGCAACCTCGGGACGCGCGAGCAACCGGCGCAGGGCAGAGTTCAATTCCTCCTGCGAAAGTTGGTCCCGGCCAAATTCTTGCATGAACCGCAAGGCTGTGGCGGCATGGCGCAAATCGCCGCTGCGTGCCTGGGGATTCGCCAGCAACTGCTCGTCCAGATGCCGCAAGCCCTCGCCCCCGGCGAGCAGCAGATAGCCCCCCAACACCCCATCGAATCCCGCGCGAAAGTCGTCACTCGGCGCGTCTACCAGTTTTTGCAGCACCGCGCGATTCGCGCGCCGATCTTCATCCGTCGCGGCCAATCCCAGGGCCAGACCATAAAACCCTTTGCGAGCTTCCGGCACCGCCGGGTCGACAATCCACCGCCGCAGCGAGTCCATTGGCAGTTGCGTTGCGACCTGCGCCACGTCGTCAAACGAGGCGTTCCCGAATTCCAGGTATGCATCTTCGGCCAGCAGCGGATTGGCATGCTCCAGAAAGCGCGCGTAATAGCCTAAACGCTTGACGGTGGGCAAACGGCGGTCAGGCGCCCGGGCGATATAGGCGAAACTCACTTCATCAAGCGGAGTCGCCTCCCAGGTGAGCCGACTCGTCTCCAGCCCGGCAGTGGCCCAAAGCAGCGCCAGTTGCCCCACCTTGAGCCCGCTGCTGCCGATGAGCTGATCGGCAGCAAGTCGCACGGTTCCCGATGATGGAAGATGCTCCGCACCGGCAAGCGGTTTGCTAACGTGGAATTGCCAGTCCTTTTCATCACCGCTTATGACTTCGACCAGCGCCGCTTGCGGTGCGTCGTACAGCACTTGCGACAGGCTGGGCCGGACGGCTGTGCAGAAGGGGCATGCCACGGCCGCAGCCGTCAGAGCAGCAAACAGCACAGGCGTAAGCGACCAGCGGATCATTAGAAACGCACGGCTTCGCCGTCGAGGTGATAGATGGCCAGAAACTTGCCGTCCGGTCCCTTGAAATCGCGCAACTCGAAGGTCCCCTCGACCGCGACCGGTCGGACCGTGTAATCGGTCGTTTTGCCCGGCTTCATGTCGACGACCACACAATCATAAAGCGCAGCGCCAGGGCCAAAGCAGCACTCCATGTTGTCGCGCACCAGCACGAACTGTGTCAGGCCCGATTGCTGAAAGCTCGGCAGGATGTAGCCGCGCAACTTGACGATGCGGCCATTTAACTCGGCGATCGAGGCAGTCAGCTTCCCGCGCTCGAAGTCCTCGTTCTTTTCCAGCGGAAATTTCAGCGTGTCGAAAGTGATGTTCTGGGGAGTGCCGGGTTTGCTGGATACGGCCGGGGCTGCAGCAGCGGCCGCGGCGCTCGTGGCCGGCGCTGTACCGTTGGTCGCTGCCGCCTCATTAGCGGCGATTGTGGCAGTATTCTTAGCCGCGTCGTCTGTTTTGGCCGGAGCTTCGGCCGTGGAGTTCGACGCCGCAGATGCGCTCGCGCCCGATTCTTCGTTCACGGTGACCGGCGTGCCGGCGTCGTTGCAGCCGGCCGACAGGGCTGCCGCGCTCAGCGCTAGGCAACAGAGAATGGCGCGGCGATAGCTCACTTCAGGTAATCCGCGTCCAAGTGGTAGATCACCCCTTCGAGTCCGTCGGTCGCGCGTCCAGGCTCGACGCGAAAGGTGCCCGCCAGTCGCTGGATTCGCGTCGAGTATTCGAGCGACAAGGGGCCTTTGAGCGTCACCAGGACGCGGTCGGTCAATTTGGGCTGGCCGCCAAAGCAGCAATCGCCATTGTCGCGACAGAGCACGAACTGCTTGATGCCGGAAGTTTGCTTGCCGGGATACACGTAGCCCTTGATGAAAATTCGCTCGCCATCCCGGGCTTCGATCGAGGGCGGAAACAGCTCGCCCGGATTATCAGGGTCAGGCTGCAATTCCGCGTAGCTCAGGCGTGCGTAGCCGGGCGGGACTTCGGTGACATAGTCATAGGTCAGGTAGCCGGCGCCACCAAACATAAACGCCAGACTGAGCGCAATTCCGGCCCAAGCAATCGTTCGCCCCGTTAATTCCGTCGGGTTGGCTCGAATCCGCCACAGCGCGATTAGGCCCACCAACAGGCCGACGACAGGAATCACGATCAAGGCCCAGCCCAAGAACGACGTGATCGACAGCAAACCCAAGAGGCAGCTGGCGACCGCCGAGACACTGAGGGCCCGGTATTGCGAATAGTCTTCTTCGGCGACTGGTGACAATCCGGCTTCTACATAGCTCATGGGGCACTCACTAAATCACGCATGGGCGCATCGCTTCGCCCCGTGTTATCCGCGACGGAACAAAAATGCCGATCCCACGGCGATGGCCACGACGACCAGGCCGACGATCGTCCAATCGGTTGTGGCCGTGATCGGTCCGGCATCGCGACCGTGCGATTTATCAGCAGCAGCGTCGTGCTTTTCAGTTTCTCTCTCGTGCGAACTGACCGGGGAGGCCGCCGCTGGGGCTGTCGATTTTGCTGCGGGTTCGTCGGTCGCCGGCTTTTCCGCGGCCGCTGAATCGGTGGTTGCCGGCGCGACAGGTAGGGCATCTTTGGCTTCGGCTTGAGCGTCGTCAGCCAGTGCCTTGGCGACACCCTCTGGTGCCACGGTTGCCGCCTCGTTCGCTGGTGACGTTGCAACTGGTTCTGCGGTCGTCACAGCAGCGGTTGACTGCGTTGCCGGGGCTTCCGCCGTAGCGGCCGTTGCTGGCTGCCCAGCATTTTCGCTTGCCGCGGGAATCGCATCGCTCGCGGTGCTGGCCGGCGCGGTGACTTTTGCCGCGGCCGGCGCAGCGCCGCCTCCCGCGGCCCCCGGCAAGGCCAAGTAGTTTGTCGCGCGCTTCACGGCATCGGGATCGATTTTCGCCAGCTCGTCGATGTATTCCTTGGCCTTGGCGTCCGGACAAGCGCGCAGAAATTGAATTACCGGCACGCGCACCCAGGACGATTCTTCGTTGGCGTTCTTGAAGAGGTCGACGAGCTTGTCCATCGCCTTCCAGTCCTGCCACCGCGCCAGGTCCGGAATGACCAGGTCGGCCAGTTGTGGACGGTTGAGCATGTGTTCGAGCGAAGCAACCAGATTCTCCTTGGGAATGACGTCAGTCTCCTGGCCGAGCACACGCAGGGCCACAATCGCCGAGTACGTATCGACGTACTCCGACTTGTCGTTCTTCAGGAACAAGTCCTCGACCAGCGCCAGGCCGTCGGTTCCTTTCAAGTTCAAATAGCAGCCGATCATGGCGTCGAGCGCGCTGCGGGCTTGACGATCCTCGGTCTTGATCATCCCCTCGATCATCGGGACATCGGCCTGCGTGCCACACATGCCCAGCATGGTGAGATAAAGTCGGCGGCGGCTGGCCGGCACCTTGTCATCTTTGATCCATTCGATCAGCTTGTCGTGGTGCATCTTGTCTTTGAGTTGCACCACGTCGGCGTACGGCGCTTTGGCAAATTCGTTGAACGCGTCGCCCGACAGGAGCGAATCGGGATTCTCAAAATACTCCTGGAAGAAGGCCAGCCGCTCGGCGGGGTTCTCGGACAGCGCAGCCACCTTCTCGAGATATTGCACCCCCTCTTCCGTCAGGGAGGTCGGCGTTCCCCAGGCGAGATCCTTCGGATCGACGCCGAACAGCAGGAACGTCGCGCCCGGCTCTTGCGTGCCGAAAAACAACATCTCGATCGTGGGCTTATCGGCCAGCAGCTTTTCGCCTTTCAGAATCTTGACGATCTTGAATTTGCTCTTCACCGGCGCGCCGCTGGACGGGTCGGACGACGCAGGCTTGTCGACCAGCGTGGCAATCACCGCCGCGTCCGAGGTCTTCAGCTCCTCGCCGAGCGTCATCGACACGGCACTGCAAAAAGGACAAGCCAGAACCGGCGACGGCACAAGCAGCGCCACCACGGTGAGCAGCAAAAACCATGAACGGAAGAAAGGAGTGTTCACGGCAGGTTCCTCGCAGGAAAAGTTAGCGGCGCGACCGACGGACACAAAACTCAAGGGCTGGCCGACAGGGCCTTCGCCACGTCGGTGCGATAAGCACTCATGGCGGGCAGGTAGCCTGTCAAAGCGGCCAACAAAATCAGCCCCGGGATCAAGATTAACTCATACGGCACAAATTGCATGAATCCCAGCGTAACGCCGGAAAACGCCTCGACGACTGGTCCGAGTATGCCGACCAAGGCATGTCCCAGCACGAAACCCGCCAGCCCCCCGCCGAGCGACAGCAAAATCGACTCGAACAGGATGACCGAGAGCACCGTCTGGCGACCGGCCCCCAAGGCCCGCATCACCGCGATGTCACGGCGACGGTCGTTCATTGAATTATAGATACTGACCATCACGCCGACCCCTGCCACGACAATAATCAGCACCGTCAGAGACAACAGGGC
>CAMFLN010000123.1 GCA_945957305.1 uncultured Planctomycetaceae bacterium
AGTGAGCCACGCTTCACAACGCGACGACAATCTGTGGAAACTCCGCAGCTAACGCTGCTTTCCAATCGGGCAGGCGTATACCATATCTCTCCTTCGCGCGTGTGCCATCCAGACGCGAGTTCAACGGGCGCGCAGCGGGCGTGGGGTACTCCGCGGTGGCAATCGGGGTGACGCGTTCGACGCGCAACGGCAGCCCTGCGTTCTTCGCCAGGCGAAAAATCTCTTTGGCGAATCCATGCCATGAGGTTTCGCCCGCACAGGGAAGATGCACGATGCCCCCCTGCTCGGCAAAGAAAGTCGTGGGCGAGTTGCCCGCGGCGGCCAGGACTTGGGCTGTCGCCTGGGCCACAAGCGCGGCCGGCGTCGGCGCGCCCCACTGATCCGCCACCACGCGCAGCTCGCTCCGTTCGCGTCCCAGCCTGAGCATCGTGCGCACGAAGTTCTGCCCCTGGGGAGCGTAAATCCACGAGATACGCAGAATCAGATGCGCCGCACCGGAAGCCTGAATCGCCTGCTCGCCCGCGAGCTTGCTGCGACCGTAGGCGTTCAACGGCCCGACGGCGTCGTCTTCGCGCCAAGGGCGTGTTCCCGAACCGTCGAACACATAGTCAGTCGAGTAATGGATCACTGCGGCGGCGATTCGCCGTGCTTCCTCGGCCAAGACACCTGGCAGGGCGGCGTTGACCGTCATGGCCAAATCGGGTTCGCTTTCAGCCCGATCCACTGCCGTGTACGCCGCGGCGTTGATGATCGTCGTGGGGCGGACTTCGCGAACGACACTTCGCACCGCATGCACGTCAGCCGCGTCGAGCGACAAACAGCGGATTGTCGCCGGGGCATCGACAGGGTTGCGCGCTGTGACGAAAATCTCGGGCCACGCGGAGCACGCGCTCATCAGGGCCCGGCCGACCTGTCCCGTGGCGCCGACGATCAGCAGCCGTTCTGAAGGCTCGTGCCGATTGCTCAATGTGGTTCCTTCCGTGCCAGTATTGACTCTCTGACGGCTTCTGCCGGCTGGTCTTTTCCCTGACCGCTGGAGGGGATTGGCATTATAACCGAACGGCCTCCCGCCACCCCTTGCCAGCGTCGACGGATATGCCATACTCGGCCCCGCGCGGCCTTGCGCGGGCCGCCTCCTCAAGACATGTCTTGGCGATGTCGGTGACACCTGGACGTCGCTCTTTTCACCATTTGTCAGCACGGAAGGACAAGATCGATGGCCGCTACCGAAAAACCACTCGTCGCGATCGTGATGGGGAGCAAGTCCGATTGGGAATTGATGAGCAACGCCGATTCGACATTGGCCAAGTTCGGCGTGGCGCACGAGTGCCGCGTGCTTTCGGCCCATCGCACGCCGGACCAATTGCGCGAATACATGGCCGACGCCGAGAAGCGAGGAGTCGAAGTGTGGATTGCCGCGGCTGGCGGGGCCGCGCACCTGGCCGGCGTCGTGGCTGCTCACACGGTGCGTCCGGTCCTTGGCGTGCCGATTCCCAGCACCACGCTGCAAGGGCTCGATTCCCTGTTGGCCATCGTGCAAATGCCGGCCGGTATTCCTGTGGGTACGCTGGCAATTGGCAAGCCCGGCGCGACCAACGCCGCGCTGTTGGCCGTCAGTATTTTGGCCACGACGCGGCCTGAGCTGACGAAAAAGCTGCACGATTATCGCGCCGAGCAGGCCAAGAAGGTGCTCAGCGAGACGCTGCCGTAGGTTCTCTTCGTTGCCGCGTTGGTGGCAAACGCCGCGAGTTGCGTCGAGCTATTGCCGTGAGAAGAGGATGCGCAGCATCTGTTCTTTGAACGGGGCGCTCGATTCGAGCACGGCCCGGAACTCTTCCTTGTCGAGTGTGCACAGCGCGACTTCATCGGTCGCGGTGACCGTGGCGTTGCGCGGCTCGCCGCTGATCAAGGCCGCTTCGCCGAAGAAGTCCCCTTCCTCGATGCGGGCCAATTCGCGCTTGTGCGTGCCATCGGACACGGTAACCACGGCCGAGCCGGAGCGAATCAAATAGAACTTGTCCCCCGGGTCTCCCTGGCGCACCAGCACCGTCCCTTCGGGGTGCGTTTCCAGTCCCATCTTGTCGGCGACCTCGGTCAGAGTGCGCGGGTCGAGGGCGGCGAACAGCGGTACCTTGCGCAGGAACTCGCAGATCACGGCCGCTTCGTTCACGACCACGTCCGAAATCACATGTCCATCGACCATGTTGACGATGCGATCGGCCACGTCGAGGATGCGATTGTCGTGCGTGACGATGAGGATCGTGGCTAATTCTTCCTTGGCAATGCGCTTCAGCAGATCGACGACATCGCGTCCCGATTGCTTGTCCAGCGCCGCCGTCGGTTCATCAGCCAGGATCAATTGCGGCCGGTTCGCCAGCGCCCGGGCGATGGCCACACGCTGTCGCTGGCCGCCAGACATCGAATCGGGCTTGTATTCGAGCCGCTTTCCCAGTCCGAGCAGTTGCAGTAACTCCGCTGCTCGGGCGTCGGCCTGTTCGGGCGGCACTGATTTCAGCTCGAGCGCCATCCGCACGTTCTGTCGCGCCGTGAGCGATTCGAACAAGTTGTGCGCTTGAAAGATAAAGCCGATGCCGCGGCGCACCTCGGTCAAGGCGTGATCGTCCAGGCCGCACAGTTCGGTCCCTAGAACCTGAATGCTCCCTTCCTGCACGGTGCGCAGCGCTCCGATCAACGTCAGCAAAGTCGTTTTGCCCGAACCCGAAGGCCCGGTCATGATCACGATCTCGCCCCGCGCCAGTTCCAGGTTGTTGTCGAACAATACCTGCTTCTTGAGCTCGCCGGTGCCGTAGTGGTGGCTCAGGTCTTCAATGCGCACGCACAGATTGTGATCGCTGTCCGACCCGCGCAGGACCGGGTTGACGCTGGTCGCCAGCACTTGCGGCTGGCCATTCGTTTTAGGTCGGCGGCGACGGAAACGCATCAGATGTTCAGTTAGTCTTCAATAAGGTCAACAAGTGTATTTCTTTAGCCGAGCACGGGAATATCAAAACAACTCTGCTGGATCGGCCTGGAACACGCGGCGTAGGGCCAGGCAGCCCGACACGATGCACATGGCCAGTGTCAATAATAACACGCCGATGACGCGCCCTGTGGTCAGGTCCATTAACAATCCAGTCAGGGCACTGAGCAGCATGTAGAGCGTTCCGGCCACGATGATGCCCGGCACGAAACCGAAGGCTGACAGCCACAGCGATTCCTGCAGGACCAGTGAAATGAAGTAGCTGTTGTGATAGCCCATCGCCTTCAGCGTGGCGAACTCGGCCATATGGTCATCGACGTCCGAGTAGAGAATCTGGTAGCAGATCACCACCCCCACGATAAAGCCCATGATGGTCCCCATCATGAAGATGAAGCCGATGGGGGTGCTGGTTTGCCAGAAACTCAACTCGCGGTTGATAAATTCCTTCCGTGTTAACACCTGCACGTCATCCGGCAGGGCTGCGGTCAGCTCGGCAATCGCGGCCGAGGGCGACGCCCCGGGCTTGAGCTTCAGCGCACCGATATCGACATTGGCCAGGCGGTCCGTGCGCGCTCCCGGCGCCGTGTAGTAGTTGCGGAACTGCTGGGTGCTCATGATCACGTTGCCATCGTTGGCGAAGTCGGTCCCCAACTCGAACATGCCGACGATCTCGGTCTGATGCCCGGAAAGTTCGATATCGTCTCCGACTTGTGGTTGGCCGTAATCCCCCTTTGAGCGCCGGTCGACGAGCATCGTCCCAGGCTTGACCAAGGCTTGCGCCAGCGCCGGGTCGATCGGAAGCAGAGGATCGCGCGGGTCGAACGCGAGCACGCGAATCGGGTGCGTCTGTCCAGACGCCGGATCTTTCCACACCGATTGCAGCGTGTCGATGTAGAGCGGCCGCGCCGATTCGATCGACGCGCAGGCCAGGGCTTGTGCCAATCGCCGCCGGCTGAAGGTCTCGTTGATCAAGACCGAGTACCGAGCCACGCTGGTGATCACCAGGTCAGCGTCGAGCGCGCGGTGCAGCGCGACCGTGCTATCGAACAGCGCATTGCGAAATCCCAACTGCATAAACATCAGCACCACGGCAAAGCCGATGCCGCAGACCGCCACCAGCAGCCGGCGCGGCTGATGCACAAGATTCTTCCAGGCCAGCGGGATGCGCATGAGTGAGGAGTCGAGGGCAGGGGGATTCAGCGATCGTGGTAAAGCGGCGTGATTGTCAATCGTCGGGGCGCCGTAGTCGCCGCCTTGCACGATCCAGGGGGCGCCTGCGGCGCACGGACAACGAGTTGTCCGTGCCACCCGTGAATGGTCGTTACCTCGTTCTGCATTCTGTTCGCCATGCCAACGGCGGTGAGTTCGCGGTTATTCTGTTTCCGCCGGTGGAGCTTCGCGGCGGGCGATTTGCAGGGCCTTCTCGTCGATGGCCGCGGTGTAATCTTGCCAGGCCGATTGTGACGCCGAGTCGCTCGTACGCCACATCGTGAAATGGCACGTCGGTGCGCCCGCGGGTATGGTGCTGTCGAAACGCACATCGAAATCATGTTCTCGGCTGTATTCGCGCATGGCCTCGATCATTCCGGCGACGAAATACCGCTGCACCCGGCAATCAAAGGCCTGGTAATGATCCTGATGTGGGCACCACAGAATGTCAAAGCTGACCTGGTTGTCGCTGTCGATTTTCGGATCCTCAAGCGACGCGTAGGCGATCCGGTTGATCACCGACGCATAGAAGCTGATGAACTCGGCCTCGGTCATTTCGGCTGGTTTGGTCGTGCCCTTCAGGATCTGCCGGCCGACGTCCAGGCCGACGCGATGCAATCCCTCGTACACGGCCTGCTGCCCCTCGCGGCCGAACAGCCGCTCGCACGATTTCAGCACCTCGATCACAGCCATGGCCTGCATGGTGCCCCATTGCCACAGCACCGCAGGGTCGAAATCGGTCTTGGCGAGCACTTCTTCTTTCAGGCGTTTTAACCCTTTGGCGTACGGCTGATTGAACTCGAAATTCTGCCAGGCCGGTTCCGGACGATGCTGCCAGTGTGCCATGTGAATTCTCTGCGAATTAAGTCAGGACGCCTCGTCTGGGCCACCCACGTGTAGGACACAGTATAACGCGTGGTACACGGCTCACGGGACTGTAGAGGCCTATGTCAAGATGCCTTGCCGGGTGGGTCCGATCTCGGAGATACTGAGGGCGGGCCGAGCCTTGCTGGCGGCACGCTGGCAGTTATCGCCCCGCCTCGCAGCCGGCCGCCGTTTAGCGGTTCGGGGCGCTTATCCGCGACGTACATTTCTGCATGGTCCAAGTCAGTCGGGCAACACCTGTCGAAACCGCGCCAGCACGCATTACGTTGCGCGAACTGGAACGTGCCGTCCGGGCCGTTGACCCGTCGGCCTTGCTGGTCCCCCCGCGAATTCTCCGCAGGGTGATCAAGCAGAACTCGCGCGTGCCGGGCTTTGGGCTGCGCGTGCCGCATCGTAAGAGCTACGTCTTGCCGCGCGCGGCGCTGTTGGCGCTGGTAGACCTCGACGAGCTCGACTTGCCGGCCGAGACGGAATTGCCGGAAACGGTGATCCTCTTGGCCCGCCCAACGGCCGAGCGGCTGGCAGTCAATTCGGCGGTCGACAACTTGACCTCCTGTTGGCGACTCTTATTCCACGCGCGCGTGCACCAGGCTTTCGACGAGCGCGTCGCGGCCCGGCAGTTGGGACCGGCCGAGTTGCAAAACCGGATCACCAGCATTGGCGCCCAGGAATTTGCCGAGATTCGCGCTGTGCTGCGGCAGGAGGACTTTCTGCTTCCGCCGGATCGCGATCTGACGACGTACGTCGAATTCGCCGCGTTGTACCTGGAACTGCGCTATTTCGCTCCCGCGTTTTTGACGTCGTACTTTCCCGCGATCGAAGATCGCAAGCGCATCGACGAATTGCTGGCCGTCGATCTTGACGCCGAGTGGTTGTTCCACGCCACGCGCCCTTTGGGGGCGCCTGAGTTTCCGTTGCGTCGCGATACGGTGTCCGAAGAATCGACGCCGGCGCCTCCGGAACCGCCGCCGCGGCGTCGCCTGGCGTTGTCGATGCGGGCTGTGCATCGCATGTTGGACAAAGCCGCGCGGGTCAGCGTGCGTGGCAATTTGGTGCGTGCCGCGATCCTGCGCGTGGCCGCCGCTGAGCGCGGCACCGCGGAGCAAAGCCGGCAAGCCCGCTCCGACGCCCGCGCGGACATGGAGCGGCTGGCCAAGCGGTTGCAAGGAGCATTGGGCTTTGGCGACGCCGAGTGCGAAGATTGGGCCCGGGCGCTCGCGCTTTTGACCGCTCCGGCGGCACGCGGTTTTTGGACGGCCGAAGCCCGGCTGTTGTACGACCTGCAGAAAGTCTGTGTCGATCACGAGCGGGGAGTGTACACGTTCGATGTGCGACGCTGGTTCCGGTCGCGCTTCCGCCTGCCGCTGAAGCGTGTGCTGCCTGGCCAGCGGAATGTGCTGTTCACCAAACACCTGCGCGGCGCCTTGCGTCGCCTGCCGGCGGTGCGCGTTTCGGAACGCGTGCGTGCGCGGATGGCGGCACTGCTGCGGGCGGCTGTGGTGAGGGCCGAAGAACATTTGCGCGAGCGTTTTCGGCCGGTGATCACCGCCTCGCTCGACCGCGTGCAATTGCGTCCGCACAACCTGCCCGAGCGCGTGGCCCGCGACAAATTGGTCGAAGAACTGCTCGATCGGATCATCGAGCGCGGCTTTCTCACGATGGGAGATCTCCGCGACGCACTGTCGCGCAACAATTTGAAGATGCCCGACGTGACCAGCGTTCGCCAGCTTGTGCTGGGGGACCAGCTGTTGCAAACGAACCGCCAATTGGCGGATCAGATGGACGGCGTCTATCACCGGGGCGAGATCTACCTGACTCTGCCGCAACGGCTAAGCTCGTTGGCCTTCGGCACGCCGGTGGGGCGTTTCCTCACGCAGTACGTGGTCTTGCCCTTTGGCGGAGCGTTTTTGATCCAAAAAGGCGTACAGCACATTATTACGCCGCATGCCGAGCAAGCCTCGTCCGATCCGTTCTCGCTCTTCGCGCTGGCATACGTCGGGTTCTTCCTGCTGGGGCTGTTGCACGTGGCGCGATTCCGCATGATCTGCCTCGATGTGCTGCTCATGGGGGGCCGGCTGGCGCGGGTGCTGTTTATCGACCTCCCGGCCCGGATTCTGGCTTTGCCCCTGGTGCAATCGATTGTCGACAGCGTCTACTTCCGTCTGCTGCAGCGAGGATTGATCCGTCCCCTGGTCGTTACGGCCATCGTGGCGCCCTTGGTGGCGTATGGGTTTGAATTCAAAATCACGGTTGCCAACGGCGCCATGATTTTCCTGGTGGTAAACCTGGTGCTCAACTCGCGCATTGGTCGCGACGTGGATGAACTGGTTACCGATTGGGTTGTGCAGGCCTGGCATCGCTTTCGCATTCGCGTGCTGGCGACGATGTTTCGCTTTGTGATGGATGTCTTCAGCCGGCTGCTGGAGAACATCGAGCGGATGTTGTACACCGTCGACGAATGGCTGCGTTTTCGCACCGGCGAACGTCCTT
>CAMFLN010000124.1 GCA_945957305.1 uncultured Planctomycetaceae bacterium
CTCCTGGCCGCCGCCGTGGTGACGTTGCCGGGAGTCTGCCGGGCCGGGGTCGTCAACGGTGGATTCGAAATCGGCACGCTGGCCGGTTGGACGCTGGCCGGGTCAGGCCACACCGCAACTGCGAGCGTGGGCGTCGCGCCCACAGGAGGCACCTACCAGGGCTACATCGAAACGACCGGCAACTTCACCGCGCTCGCCCCCGCCGTGGTCGCGTCATTGGGACTCTCCGGACCAGCGATTAGCGCCTTGGGGGCAGGCCCGCCGACCAATGGCACGGGCATTTCCCAAGACGTTACTGTTTCCGCCGGAGATACATTGACCTTCGACTGGAATTTTCTCACCGACGAACTCAACGAGTCGGCGACGTTCAACGACTTCGCGTTCCTCTCTGTCGATGGCACGGCCTATCTGTTGGCCAGCCGGAACAGCAGCAGCTATGACATCGTTTCGCCTCCCGCCGGTTTCGATGGACAGACGGACTGGCAGGCCGGCAGTTATACTTTTTCAGCGGCGGGTACCTTTAAGATCGGCTTTGGTGTATTTAACGTTGGTGACACGGGGCACAATTCGGTGCTCTTGATCGACAACGTAGCACTGCCTGTGCCCGAGCCTACGACCGCTTTCTTGGCCGGCTTGGGCGCACTGTTGCTCGCCGCCGGCGTGTGTCGTTCATCTTGGACCAAAGCGTGAATCAAACAAGCTCTGTCGATTATCGGCACCTATTGCTGCGCAGCCTGACGGCCGTGGCGGCGTGCGCCCTGGCTGTCGTCGTCTGCTATTTGTGGATCGACAGACCAGTGGCGTACTTCGTCCATAACGGCGACGTCTCGAAAGTCGGGCTCTATAAATTCCTTACCGAGCCGCCGCCGCTGGTGCAGTTGTGGTCCCCTGCGGTGCTTGCGCTCCTCGTGGCGCGGCGCGCCCGCGCCCCCTGGACGCGCTGGCAAGCGACCTTGTTTACCGCCTGCGTCAGCATGATCATCGCGGATCAGTTTCGCGAGATGATCGGCGATCTGGCGGGACGTTATTGGCCGGAGACATGGCACAACGACAATCCGTCGTTGATCGGAACCGGCACCTATGGTTTTCATCCCCTCGTGGGCGGAGACGACACCGGAAGCTTTCCCTCGGGCCACGCGGCCCGCGTTGTGGGTTTCGCCGGTGTCTGGTGGCTGGCCGTGCCACGCAGCCGGATCTTGTGGATTCTCGTCTGCCCGCCGCTCGTCGCCAGCCTCGTATTAATGGACTATCACTTTGTCAGCGACGTCGTGGCTGGCTGCGTGCTGGGCGGAATTGTTGCCGCCTACGCCACGGCTCTTGCGGGACTGACGATCCCCGCCTCGAATGCGAAGCATTGAAAGTATTAACTGCTCCGCTCGTACTGGATCGTACCGGACCAGAATTCACTGGGCCCTTGCTCCGGAGTTCATTGACACCGACGAATCGGTTTCGACGGTCCGTAACTTGCATTTCCTGATTTCCTCGAGAGCAGGAAAAAGGCTTACTAAGCAAGCGAACGATCCAGTTTGCCTGGCTTACGGACATCCGCGTCTGGAGCTGCGCGCCGGGAAGCCAGCGAGTGGTTTGCAAACGATCGCTCGGCACTTACGGATTGAGAAGAAAATTGGTCCCAGAATTACCCAGGATCGGAGAAGTGGGCCCGCTGTTCGCACAATCTCAAGGTGCGCTCGTTGGTCAGGATGGGAGGCTTTCTTGGAGCGTTTGGGCGCCGGGAACTTCGCAAGTACAACTCGTTCAATGGGATTCGCACCGACAACGAGTCGTGCATTCCATGCAAAAGGTCGAAAACGGCTTCTTCGCCTGGAGCGGAGGCGAACCTCGCGAGGGGCTGCGCTACGCGTATTTGCTCGATGACAGCCAACACGAGCTGCCGGATCCGGCCTCGCGCTGGCAGCCTGACGGTGTTCACCGCCCCTCGGCGGTGTTTCTGCCACAACGGTTCTCGTGGACGGACCAGGATTGGACCGGGCTCGATCCGGACGACCTGGTGATTTATGAACTACATGTCGGAACGTTTACCCCGCAAGGAACGTTTGCGGCCATCATCGAGCGATTGCCCGAACTACGCGAACTGGGCATCACGGCCCTGGAGTTGATGCCTATTGCCCAGTTTCCGGGCGAGCGCAATTGGGGTTACGACGGCGTGCATCCCTACGCTGTGCAAAACAGTTACGGGGGGCCGCGCGAATTACAAAGGCTGGTCAACGCCGCGCACGAGAATCAATTAGGCGTGATCCTCGACGTGGTCTACAACCACTTAGGGCCGGAGGGGAATTACCTGGGGCGATTCGGCCCCTATTTTACGGACCGTTACCACACGCCCTGGGGCGCCGCCTTTAATTTCGACGGACGTGATAGCGACCCCGTGCGGAAATTCGTCATCGATAACGCATGCATGTGGGTCCGCGACTTTCACATCGACGGCTTACGACTCGACGCCGTGCAAACGGTTTACGACTTCAGCGCCAAGCACATCCTGGCCGAGCTGCAAGAGGAAGTACAAGCTCTGGCGGCCGAGCAAAAGCGGTGGGTCGTGGTCATTGCCGAGTCGAATCAAAATGACGTGCGCCTGGTAACGCCTCCCGAGCTCGGCGGATACGGCCTTGACGGAGCCTGGAGCGACGATTTTCACCATAGCGTCCACGCGCTGCTCACGGGCGAGCGCGACAGCTATTACATCGATTTTGGTGAGGTCGCACAGCTGGCCAAGGCCGCTGAGTCGGTCTTTGTCTATGACGGGTGCTATAGCCCGTTCCATCGCCGACGTCATGGAAACCGCGTTAACGATCTGCCGCGCTGCCGATTCGTCACGTGCCTGCAGAACCAAGATCAGGTCGGCAATCGACCGCATGGGGACCGGTTGGCCACGTTGCTCGAGCCCGCGCAGCGGCGGCTCGCCGCTGGCTTGCTGTTGACGGCGGCAACAACGCCCTTGCTGTTTATGGGCGAGGAATACGGCGAAACGAGCCCGTTTCCCTTTTTCGTGTCGTTCCTTGACTCGCGATTGGCCGACGCGGTGCGGCGTGGACGTCGACTGGACGCCGAGTATCTCAAACTGCGATTCACCGGTGAACTGCCCGATCCGGCAAGCCCCGCAACTTTTGATTCGGCCAAGATCAGCTGGGAACTCAAGGACTCCGCCGCTGGCCGAGATCTCCGCGCTCTCTATCGCGACTTGCTCGCGCTGCGACACAAGTGGTCCCGTTTTCCCTGTCGCCGCGCTCCGGATGTGCATGTCTCGGAGTCAGTTTCCTCACTGGTAATCGAATACGAAGACGAAACGCGTGCGCTGGTCTGCGCCAACCTTAGCCCGACCGCTGTGCCGCTGCCGTTTGATATTCCCGCCGAGCGATCGGCACTGCTGAGCACCGAATCCACGAAATACGGCGGTGCGCGCCCCGACCTGGCGGACCTACGGCAACTACTTCCCTGGGAACTGGTATGATGGAAGCATTCGACATGAGCGAGGGGACTGCGACCTCAGAATTGCTCGGGGCGCTGGTCGATAGCGTCCTGAGCGAACTGCGTCAGCGCCGTACTGTGCCAGGCGCGACATATCGCTTGCAGTTCCACAACGACTTCTCGTTTGAGAAGGCGTGCCAGGTCGCCCGCTATCTGAGCAATCTGGGTGTCTCGCACGCTTATGCATCCCCGCTCCTGCAGGCGCGTCCCGGTTCCGTCCATGGCTACGATGTGCGGGATTTCGCCCATTTCGACGAGGCGCTGGGAGGGGACGAAGGGTTCGACCAATTCTGCACAGCGTTGCGCGAGGCCGGGCTGGGACTGATACTAGACGTTACACCCAACCACATGAGCGCGGATCCGTCGAACCCGTGGTGGCGCGACGTTCTTGAAAATGGTCCTAACTCTCCCTATTCCCATTACTTCGATATCGACTGGGCACCGGGCAAGGCCGAACTGGCGAACAAGGTGCTCGTGCCGCTGCTGGGAGAGCAGTACGGTGTCGTGCTCGAATCGGGCCAGTTGAAAGTCGAGCACACCGAGGGAGAATTCCGCCTCCGCTATTTCACTCATGTTTTGCCCCTGGGGCCTACGACCGTTGTCCCTCTATTGACGCGCGAGATCGATCAACTGGTCTCCGCCCTGGGCGATACACATGAGTCGGTCATCGAACTGCAGAGCATCATCACCGCCATCGAGCATTTGCCCCCTCCTACGGCCACAACTGCCGAGGCCGTTGCGGAACGTCAACGCGAAAAAGAAGTGATCAAGCGCCGTTTGCGGACCTTGGAAGAGGCGAACCAAGCGATACGCGCTCATATCCAGGCGAATATTGCTTTTTATAACGGTGAGTCTTCCGAGCCCGATCCTTTCGCGCCACTCGACAAGTTGCTGGGTGAACAAGCTTACCGTTTGTGCCATTGGCGAGTCGCCGCGGATGAAATCAACTACCGCCGCTTTTTCGACATCAACGAATTGGCCGCGATCTGCATGGAGAACCCCGACGTCTTTCACGCCACGCACGAGCGTGTGCTGCGGGAATTAGGCAGTCGACGCATCGACGGACTGCGGATCGACCATGTCGATGGCCTATTTGCGCCCGTCACATACCTCTGGCGGCTGCAATGGGGTTACCTCGTCGAGCTTTTGCGACAATCGTGGCAGCGCCTGGTGCCCGGCAGCCAGGGCGGAGACGGCGACTCGTGGACAGACGTCGCTCCGCAGGCGCTGCGCGAGGTCTGCCGTCGGCTGCAACTGAACGTGCCAGACCCCGATGATCGGCGGGCCCTGTTCGGCAGAAGCGAAGAGCCGCTGCAACAAGACGAGCTTCCCAGCGACAGTCTCGCGGACTTCGAAAAACAGCAGTCTGATCAATCGCGCGAGCTTCCCCTGTTCGTCCTCGTGGAAAAAATCCTCGGAGCACGCGAACCGCTGCCGGAAGCCTGGCCCGTAGCCGGCACGACGGGCTACGATTTTGCCCACAATTGCGACGGGTTGTTCCTGGACGCGAGCGGCTGGGGCGAGATCGAAAACTTCTATCGCAAAGTGACAGGCGATGCGCGCTCCTTTGACGAGGTCGTCCGCGCCTCGAAAATCATCATTCTGCGCGCCTCGATGTCCAGCCAGTTGCAAATGTTGGCGCACCAGTTGGACCGGCTCTCGGAGCAGCATCGGCGCACTCGCGATTTCACTTTGAATTGGTTGCGGTACGCTTTGCGTGAGATGCTGATCTATTTTCCGGTTTACCGCGTCTATCCCGAGACTGACGGAATATCCCCCGCGGATCGCGAGTTCATCTTGGCAGCGGTGCGGACTGCCCGACGGCAAAACCCGGCCATGGACGGGACCGTTTTTAATTTCCTCCGCGATGTGCTGCTCCTGGACCATCCTGAGGATCTCGAGGCGGAAAAGCGGGCCGAGCGCGAACTGTTCGTCGGCCGGTTACAGCAATTGACGAGCCCCGTAATGGCCAAAGGAATCGAGGACACGGCCTTCTATACCTACGTGCCGCTGGTCTCCGTGAACGAGGTGGGGAACGACCCGCGCGAGGCCGTGGTCTCGCCCCCAGCTTTTCACACGTCGAACGTACAGCGTTCGGCCACGCACCCTCATGCCATGCTGGCCAGCTCGACACACGATTCGAAGCGGACCGAAGATGTACGCGCCCGTTTGCACGTGCTGGCCGAAATTCCGCAGCTGTGGCGGAAGCGCGTCGCGCGGTGGACCCGCATGAATCGGCGATTGCGCGCGACGATCGACGGCCAGTCCCTCCCCAGTGCCGCCGACGAATATCTTTTTTATCAGTCCCTAGTGGGGATCTGGCCGCTCGAACGACCCGGTCCCGAGGAACTGACCTCGCTCGCGCAACGATTGCAACAATACATGGAGAAAGCGACGCACGAGGCCAAGCAGCACACCAGTTGGATCAATCCTGACGCCCGGTACGACCAGGCTGTCCAGGACTTCGTCGCGCAGTCCTTGGATACCACACGCCGCAATCCCTTTATCGAGAATGTGCACGGCTTTGTCGAACAATTGGCGCCGTGGGGCCTTTATAGTTCGCTCTGCCAATTGACCTTGAAAATGACGTCGCCCGGCTTCCCCGATATCTACCAAGGGCAGGAATTGTGGGACTTTAGCCTGGTCGACCCTGACAATCGCCGCCCGGTGGATTTCGAGCGTCGCCAAGAGCTGCTCACTGCGCTGCAACAGCGGACGTCGGACCCGGCGGGTTTAGTCGATACGGCGCGGCAATTGGCGCTGGATCCCACAAACGACCAGCTCAAGCTGTTTGTCACCTGGCGGCTGCTCGGCCTGAGGCGACGGTGGCCCCCGCTGTTCAGTTCGGGCGAGTATTTGCCGCTCGATGTTGACGGCGCCGCGCGCGAGCATCTCGTGGCGTTCGCACGCCGCTGCGGTAAAGACGAAGCGAACGCTGCGTCATTGCTGGTCGTCGTGCCCCGCATGCTGGTTAAGTACGCACTTGACGCTCAGCGGGATCCGTTCGCCGATTTTACGTTGTGGAGAAGCGATGGCTTCTGGCAAGACACGACGGTCGACACGAAACTGCTCGCTGGTTTCCGCGGCACTAATGTCTTCACCGGGCAATGCCTGGAACTCAACGACTCGGCTCCGGTGAGCTCACTCTTGGACAGCTTTCCGGTTGGCGTCTGGCTCTGCGAGTAAACGCTTCGCAGCGGATCAAGCTCCTGCCCGTTTGGCGGCGGGCCGATTCTGTCGCTGCTGTCGATTGCGCTGCTGGTTCGGCCGCGCTGGTTCGTCGGGCACTGACGGGGGTGCTTGTTCGGCATTCCACGCGTTCCAGAGTTTCTGCAGCTCCGCCAGCTTCGCCGTTTCCTTCGTCGCGAGATTCTGCGACTCGCCCAAATCGGAAGACAGGTTGTACAACTCGGGATCTTCACCGCTCCCGCGAGCGACAAGCAGCTTGTGGTCGTGGTGGCGGATCGCCCACTGCTTACCAAAGCGCCAATAGAGGGTGTCGTGAGGACTGCCCGTGGCTTTCCCGTCGAGATACGGCAGCAAGTCAACACCATCGAGCCTCCAACTCGGGTCGACGACTCCGCCGGCCGCGGTGACAACTGTCGGCAGAATATCGAGCTGAATGATCGGTTGCTCGAAGGTCTGGCCCGGCTTGATGCGCCCCTTCCACTGCATCGCGAACGGGACGCGGACTCCCCCTTCCCAAGTCGTGGCTTTGAACCCACGCAAGGGACCGTTGCTGGAAGTGGTTTGTGGCGTTGGGCCGCCATTGTCGGCCAAAAAGAAAACGATGGTATCTTCTTCCTGCCCCAGATCCTTGACCTTGGCCAGAACTTGCCCGACGGCGTCATCCATGGCTGACATCATGGCTGCAAAGATGCGTCGCTTTTCGTCTTGAATCTGGGGGAACCGGTCCAAGTATTTCTGCGGTGCCTGCAACGGGGCGTGTTGCGCATTGAAAGGCAAATACAAAAACCATGGCTGGTCCTTGTGCTCGTCGATGAACTTGACCGCGCGGCGGGCGTACTCGTCCGT
>CAMFLN010000125.1 GCA_945957305.1 uncultured Planctomycetaceae bacterium
ACACGAATCGCGGCGCCGGCACGGAAGCACTCATCGAGCTTGGCCGGGTCTTCCGCCGGAATCGAGGCGCTGTAGGGTAGGCTCATGCCCATCGCTTCGATGGCGGACGCCATGGTGTTGGCGGTGTACATACCGCCGCAGGCGCCTGCGCCGGGACAAGCGTGCCGCACGATTTGCTCGCGATTGGAATCATCGATCGTGCCGCTGAGATATTGGCCATAACACTGGAACGCCGAGACGATGTCGAGCGCTTCGTCGTGCCAATGTCCCGCGCGAATCGTGCCGCCGTAGACCATCAGTGCCGGCCGGTTCACTCGCCCCATCGCGATCAAACAGCCGGGCATGTTTTTGTCGCAGCCCGGCAGCGTGATCGCCGCGTCGTACCATTGTGCCCCCATCACGGTTTCGATCGAGTCAGCTATCAAATCGCGGGATTGCAGGGAGTAGCACATCCCTTCGGTCCCCATCGAGATGCCGTCGCTCACGCCGATCGTGTTGAAACGCATGCCGACCAGTCCCGCGGCGACGACCCCCTCTTTGACCTTGGCGGCCAGGTCATTGAGGTGCATGTTGCAGGTGTTCCCCTCGTACCACACGCTGGCGATTCCGACCTGCGCCTTTTGCATGTCGGCTTCGGTCATGCCTGTGCCGTAGAGCATGGCCTGGCTGGCGCCCTGGCTGCGGGGCTGCGTGATGCGCGAACTGAACTTGTTCAGGGGTTGGGACATGCGTGAGAGGTCTCCCTTGTACAATGGCATCCAGACGGCGTGCGAACGTCCGAGTGGCGACTGGTGGAAATTGAGTAGACTACCCAGCGGTGTGGGCGTTAGCTGGAAAACTGGGCGGCTGGGCAATGCAACGATTCGAACATCTTGCATGCTGGATGTGCAAGTGTCCAGTGGGGGGGCTGGCCCGTCGCCCGTGTGAAAAAATCGGCGACTTGCGTTTATTTCCGACAGGGCCGGCGGTTCTAGTCATGTCCCCGAGCGCTCTCCGCTAAGACAATCATTTGTGGCTATGGTTTGTCGGGGCTTTGCAATCAAATTCTCCCTGAGTGACACATGACAAGCAAAGTGCTTCGGGACGGCGGCGGCCTGGTGTTTTCGCTGCTGCTCAGCTTTGCGGCGGCTGGGTTGGGGGGCTGGCTCACGAACACCGCGCTCAGTGAGTGGTATCCCAGCCTGACAAAGCCCAGTTGGAATCCGCCCGACTGGATCTTCGGGCCGGTGTGGACCTTGCTGTACGCCGCGATGGCGATCGCCGCCTGGCTCGTCTGGCTGCAGCGGCAACGCACGCCGGTGAAGTTGCCGCTCACGCTGTACGCGCTGCAACTCGTGCTCAATGTGATCTGGTCGGCACTGTTTTTTGCGCTGCGGAATCCTGGAGCGGCCTTTGGTGAGGTGCTGCTGCTTTGGCTGGCGATTCTCGCGACCTTGATCGCCTGCGGGCGTGTCGACCGCTGGGCCGGTATCCTGCTGGCACCCTACCTGGCCTGGGTGTCGTTCGCCGCGGTATTGAACTTCACCATCTGGCGCTTGAATTAGGAATTTTTGTCCGCGAAACGGTCCACCTCGAGCTGCGGGTTCCTCGTGTCCAAAGTTCCTGAAATCCGTATCCGCGCCGCCAACGATCGCGCCATCAACCCAGACGGCAATTACATCCTGTATTGGATGGTGGCGCAGCGGCGCGTGCATTGGAACTTTGCCTTGGACCGGGCCGTCGAGTGGGCCGTGCAACTTGGCAAGCCACTGGTAATCCTCGAGGCGCTGCGCTGCGATTACCCTTGGGCGAGCGACAGGCTGCATCGCTTTATTCTCGATGGCATGTCCGCCAACCAACGCGCGCTCGCGGATAGAGACGTGCTCTATTATCCCTATGTCGAGCCGCGCCAAGGCGCGGGCCGAGGTCTGTTGGCGGCACTCGGTTCTCGTGCCTGCGTGATCGTGACCGACGATTTTCCCACGTTCTTTCTCCCGCGCATGATCGCCGCGGCCGCTGCGCACATGCCCGTGCTGTGTGAGCAGGTCGATTCCAACGGGCTGTTGCCTATGCGGGCGGCCGAGACATCTTTCCCCACGGCCTACGCGTTTCGCCGATTCTTGCAGCGGGAGTTGCCTCAACACCTGCCGCAAACACCGCGCGAGAACCCGCTGTCGCGCGTCAAGCTGGCGACGCCGCCAAGACTGCCGCAAGAAGTTCTAAAGCGTTGGCCCCTGGCCCCAAAGGAAGTTTTGGCCGGCGAAACGACAGCCTTGGCGGCGTTTCCCATCGATCATGCCGTCGACGTCGTTACGACGCGCGGTGGCGCGGACGCGGCCGGCATTACGCTGCAGCGATTCCTCGGACAGCTGCTTCCGCGCTATACTGAGGAGCGAAACGAGCCCGCGGCCGATGCCACGAGTGGCCTGTCGCCTTATCTGCATTTCGGCCACCTGTCGGCGCACGAGGTTTTTCACAAGCTGGCCGCCCAGGAGAAGTGGACCCTCGCTGCGGTTGCGGACCAGGCGCGCGGAAAAAGGGCAGGATGGTGGGGGATGAGCGAGGAGGCCGAGGCATTTCTCGATCAGCTCGTGACGTGGCGCGAGCTGGGCTACAACTTTTGCTATCACCGCAATGACTACGATCAATTCAAGTCACTGCCCGATTGGTCGCTGCGGACACTGAGTAAGCACGCCCGCGATCCGCGGCCGTTTGTCTATTCGCTGGAGGAGTTCAGGTCGGCGAAAACGCACGACCCCTTGTGGAACGCGGCACAGCGACAGTTGTTGAGCGAGGGACGGTTGCACAATTATCTGCGCATGTTGTGGGGCAAAAAGATCCTGGAATGGTCGGCCACGCCCGAGGAAGCGCTCGACACGATGATCGAGTTGAACAACAAGTACGCGCTGGATGGCCGCAATCCGAACTCTTACTCGGGCATTTTTTGGATCCTCGGGCGATTCGACCGTCCGTGGGGCCCCGAGCGGCCCATTTTTGGCACCGTGCGTTACATGAGTTCGGAGAACACGGCTCGCAAGCTCGACGTGCGGCCTTTCTTGGAACGCTATGGTGCACAGGCGAGGTTATTTGACTGACGGGGCAGAAGGCTCGCCATTCACATGCGAACCTGCAGGGCAGCTCGCGCGTCAGTTTGTCCAATCGAGTGATTGCTTCAGCCGACGAACTTCAGAAGCAAGACCATGCTGCACAGGACACCACAGAACCGATCCCCTTGGCGGCTTTGCGACACCGCCGATATACTGCGGGCGCAGCGGTTTTCGCCGGCGCAGCGCCGCCCGTTGTTCCGCGATCAGCGCGGCAGCGGGGATAGGCGTTGAACCGTCCCGCGGGCCGCTTGCAGCGGGCTTGCGAACGGTCGATTCTGGGTGCTCACTCTGGTTTTCCTTGCAGCAGGCATATTTCATGACGCGAGTCGCGATCCTGGGCGCCACAGGCTATTCGGCGTTGGAAGTCATCAAGCTTCTGTTACGGCATCCGCAGGCCAAAATCACGGCCGTGACGAGCCGGCAAGAGGGGAGCCCGCCGATTTCGCAGACTCACCCCTCGTTGGTAAAGCGATTGGAATTGCCGCTTGAGGATTTGCAGCCTGCGGCGATTGTCGAGCGGGCGGATTGCGTTTTTAGCTGTTTGCCGCACGGTGTTACGTCGCGGCTGGTGCCGCAGTTGCTGGCCGGCGGGGCGCGGGTGGTCGATTTCAGCGCCGACTACCGACTGCGCGACCCCCAGGTTTACGCCCAGTGGTACGGCGAAAAACATGACGACCCGGGCCGCCTGGCGACGGCCGTATATGGATTGCCTGAGTTGTTTCGCAGCGCGATCCCCAAGGCCGAATTGATCGCCAATCCGGGGTGCTATCCGACGAGCGCAATCCTGGCGCTGGCGCCGCTGTTGAAAGCGGGCGTTATCGAGCCAAGCGACATCATGATCGACTCGAAGAGCGGTGTGTCGGGCGCCGGCCGCAGTCCGAAATTGACGACACTCTTTCCGGAGTGCAATGAAAGCGTTTCTGCGTACAACGTCGGGCGTCACCGACATACGCCCGAGATCGAGCAGGTGCTGTCGACTGTCAGTGGGAAGGGGGTGGAGGTGATCTTCACCCCGCATTTGATTCCGATGGACCGCGGTATCTTGACTACGGCCTACTCACGCCCCAAAGCGGGAGTGAGCGAAGAACGCGTGCTGGAAACCCTGCGCGAGTTTTATGCCCAGGAGCCGTTTGTGCGCGTCGTCGATCATTTGCCCGGGACCAAGGACACAGCCGGCACGAACTATTGCGACATCACGGCGCGAATCGTGCGTGGCCGTGTGATCACGATTAGCGTTCTCGATAATTTGATCAAAGGGGCCGCGGGCGCCGCTGTGCAGAATTTCAATCTCATGTACGGCTATCCCGAGACGACTGCCCTCGTGTAATGTGCCGGCAAACCGTCGCAGTGGCCTGGCCGTGAGAATTGCTCGATAGCTCTGGCCCTTTTGACCTCATTCACATTTTCTTGGTGGTAATCGACTCATGTCCGTAGCTGTTCCTCGCGGATACAAAGTGGCCGGAATGTTTTGCGGCATCAAGGCTTCCAAGAAGCTCGATCTGTCATTGATCGTGTCCGAGACTCCGGCCGCCGCAGCGGGCGTCTATACACAGAATCTGGTTTGCGCCGCGCCCGTGATCCTGGATCGCCAGCGCACGCCGAGCGATCAGATCCGCGCCGTGGTCATCAACTCGGGAAATGCCAATGCCTGCACCGGCGAGCGCGGCGCGCAGGATGCCGCGCGGATGGCCGAACTGGCAGCGCAAACCTGTGGCGCCCGGCCCGAGCAAGTATTGGTCCTCTCAACCGGAATCATCGGCGAGTTCCTGCCGATGGAGAAACTTGCCGTCGGCATTCCCAGCGTGGCCGACAAACTGGCGACTGACGAAGCCTCGCTGATCGCCGCCGCGCAGGGCATGCTCACGACCGACACGACGCATAAACTCGCGGCACGCCAGATCAAGCTGGCGAACACAACGATTCAGCTGACGGGAATGGCAAAGGGAGCGGCGATGATCGGGCCGCGCATGGCCACGATGCTGGCCGTGATCATGACCGATGCTGCCCTGACGCCTGCCGATGCGCAACGGTTGCTTGCGACGGTCGTCGAAGACAGCTTCAATTGCATCAGCGTCGACGGGCATATGAGCACCAACGACACGGTGCTGCTACTGGCGAATGGCGCGGCGTCGGCGCGGCCGCTGGCCGGAGCGGAACTCGAACAATTTGGCCAGGCCCTGCAAGAAGTGGCCACTGACCTGGCCAAGGCCATTCCCATCGACGGCGAAGGAGCCACGCACCTGATCACTGTCGACGTCGAGGGGTGCGCGACACGCGAGGCGGCCCGGCAGATTGCCAAAACCGTGGCCGAAAGTCTGCTGGTAAAGACGGCGATCGCCGGCGCTGACCCCAACTGGGGACGCATCGTGTCGGCCGCAGGCTACGCGGGGGTGCCGTTTCGCCCCCAGGGCGTCAACCTGCGGGTCAATGGAGTTCAACTCTACCAGGCCGGACAGCCGACCACGTTTAATCGTGCGGCCGTTTCGCGCTCGATTCGCGAGAATCGCGAGACGGCAATTGAGTTGAGCTTCAGCGAAGGGACGGCCAAGATCCGCTTCTGGACGACCGATCTGACGGCCGAATACGTGCGGCTGAACGCCGATTACACGACCTAAACTAGCGGCCAGAGGTGGCGGGACGCATCACGGTTTTCCGCTGCCCCGATGGCGCGACAGCCGTGTTGACGCTGACACTACCTCGCTCCGCTGCAGCGTCCGATAACGACTGCGCCAACTCGCAGAATTGCTCACGGTCCTCGTCGTCGACCTTGTTCAACATCGATGCCAGGTGCTGCAACGCACGCGGCTCGCGTTCGGCACTGCGCGAGACCATGGCCATGAAGGCGGCGGTCTCGCGGAAATTATGATCCGCCGTCTTGCCCACCAGCGGCTGGAACGTCTTGGCCACGAGTTCCACACCGACGTTCTGCAACTGGATAAACGCATCCAGGCGGCACGTGATGTAGTACTTGTCGTCGGTCTCGCGGACGTACCCGGTCTTTAATACCAGCAGGCAGCGGCCATGCACGGGCTGCATGAACAGCGGGCCGTTGTAAGCCCCCTCGGCGTACATGATGTGCATGTCCGCACTGCGATACAGGTATTCAACGTGCCCCGCCGTGCCGACGCCGTCGTTGGCGCGAAACTGGTCTGGACCCGTTTTTTCCAGACGCATATCGCTGACGTCCATCACCTCCCACATGTTCACGACCAGGTCGGGATGTTCGATCAGGAACAGATAGAGATTCGGATCACAGGCAATGACTTGCGTCGGCAGGCGGCGAAAAATCGACACCTGCGACATGACGGCCGCGACTTTCTTGCGACCATCTTCGCTGAGCTTATCGTGTGGAATCAGCTTGACCGCATCCTCGCGCGCTGACCGTGAGGTGCTGGCGACCTCGGGCTTTGCCGCGCGGGCGGAATCGGCCGTGGTGCACATTGTCGCGCAGACAATGGCGGTAGTGAGCAACAGGCCCAGGCCGTACCGTCCACGCCTCGGTTTGCGTGGCCTGCGGATCCGGGCGTGCGCGCGGTCCGGCATCTCGATCGTTCGCTGTTCGTCCACGGAGTCCCCCCCATTAGGAACTGCCGGAGTCCGCGTCACTGGCGACAAGTCATCGTGTGACAGCCGGATCATCCCAGGCCGGTTTGTACCAGCCCTTCTGATTATTCGGCTTTTACTAGTCGCGGAGGCGAGAGAATTTAGAGACCCTTTGCCGAGCACTGCTAGCAGCGGGAACCACAGCGAAATTGCCGGGGCTTTTTCACAGAACTAAGTACGGAGTCGGGCAGAAATATAGTTAAGCAAGCATGAATGAGACGCAAATGCCCCGCGCAAAAACGTGGCCACGCAAGCGTGGCCACGGCAACCTAGCGAGGATGTTTGAGTCTATTTCCTCATCATTCATCATTCTGCATTCATCATTTCCCATCAGTCGCGCTCGCGCAGCTTCATCAGCAGCCGCAAGATTTCCAAGTACAGCCAGACCAGGGTGACCAACAGGCCGAACGCCCCGTACCACTCCATGTATTTCGGAGCGCCCTGCGAGCAGCCGGTCTCGATGAAGTCGAAATCGAGCACCAGGTTGAGCGCCGCGATCACGACCACAAAAGCCGAGAAGCCGATGCCGACCCAGCCCGACTGGTTGATCAACGGAACGTGCACGCCGAAGAAGCCGAGCACCATGGTGGCGATGTAGAACAGGGCGATGCCGCCGGTGGCCGCTATGATGCCCAGTTTGAAGTTCTGGCTGGGCCGGATAATGCGCGTGGCATAAGCGGTCAGAAGCGTCGCTAAAGTCCCCAACGTCAGAGCAACGGCCTGCGGCACCAAGCCCGGGTAGACATATTCAAAGCCCGCCGAGACGCCGCCAAGAAACACTCCTTCGGCCGCGGCATACAGCGGCGAAGTATACGGTGACAC
>CAMFLN010000126.1 GCA_945957305.1 uncultured Planctomycetaceae bacterium
GCCCTACGCATTGCCAAGAAGCTCGATGACATCGAGGCCCTCAAGTGGTCGACCGTCGGCATTCTCAGCCTGGCGTGGAACGAAGACGAGGCTGCTGTCTGGCAAGAGGCGTATGACGTCGCGGCGGCAACCCTCGAGCGGCTGCGCAGTGAAAACCGCCAGAGCGAAGCGGACGAGTATCAGCAAAAGCTCGACGGTTCCTTGATTCGCGACATCGTGGTCGTCATCAGTTGGACCGGCGATGCCGACCTCGACCTGATCGTGGAAGAGCCGGGAGGGACGGTCTGCTCCTCGCGCGAACCGCGCACGACGGGAGGCGGTGTCCTGCTGGGCAACGGCGCCCGCCGTCTGGACAAGAAATCCACAGCATCGAATTCTGAGTCGTACGTCTGCCCCAGCGGCTATGAAGGAGTCTATCGGGCGTTGGTTCGCCGCGTGTGGGGAAAACTGGCGACTGGCAAAGTGACGGTCGACATCTACACCCACTACCTCAGCAAATTCGAATCACACATTCACAAGTTGATCCCGCTCACCGACGACGAAGCCTTGATCGTGTTCGATCTCAAGGGGGGCCGTCGCACCGAACCCTTGGCCAAGCAGCAATTGGCAACGGCCGTGGCCAAGCAAGTTCACGTCAGCCAGCAGATTCTTGGCCAGCAACTCGCCGCGGCCTCGAACGCCGGCACACTGACCAACTTCTTGAATAGCCGTGGAATCGGCCCGGCGGTCGGCGGCGCGGCGTTCGCGCCGTTCTTCATGCGGGGCGCCGTCGGTTATCAACCGGTGATCACCGTGTTGCCCTCGGGTGCGCAAATGACCGTCCGGCCGGCAGTCGTTTCGCACGATCGCCGCTACGTCCGCGTCAGCCCTGTGCCGTTCTTCTCGGGCATCAGTCAGGTGAATACGTTCAACTACGTCACCGGCTCCAGCGGTACCAGCAACGGCTCGACCAGCGGTTCCAGCTTCGGCGGCGGCAGCGGCATCGGCAGCAGCGGCGGCGGTGCCGGCGGCTTCTGATCCAGGCTTTCGCCAGATCATCGACACGCCGCCGCGTCGTGTAACACCGCCATGCGGTTCAGCGCACCAACCCTGGCGCGATATCGAGATCCAGCGGCTCGAAGAGTCCAGCTTTGAATCGCTCCATGGCGATCGCTCCCATCACGGCATTGTCCGTGCACAGTGAGAGGGGAGCGATGTGCAATTCAATTCCGTCCTGGGCACAGGCGGCCTGGATCAGCTCGCGGAAGCGCCCATTCGCCGCGACGCCTCCTCCCACACAAAGTCGACGACTCTGCGTCGCACGCAAAGCCGCCAGGGATTTTGCGACGAGGATATCGGCCACCGCTTCTTGAAAACTCGCTGCGACGTCGGCGATGAATTGCGGATCCAACGACTCGGGCGCAGGTAGCGGCGTGCCCGGCGGGGCAATGGCGTAGCGCACGGCGGTTTTCAAACCGCTGAAGCTGAATTGCAATCGTGGGTCATGCAGGAAGGAACGCGGAAAATCAAACGCCCGCGGATTGCCGCTGGCGCCGACGCGTTGCAGCACAGGCCCGCCAGGAAAGCCCAAGCCCAACATGCTGGCGACCTTGTCGAACGCCTCGCCGGCGGCGTCATCGATCGTGCCCCCGAGTAGTTCAAAATCCAGGGCGTCACTGCAACGGTACAGGCTGGTATGCCCGCCGCTGACGATCAGGCCGACGCAAGGAAAAATGTTGACCCCGCTCGCGATCCGGCAGGCGTAAACGTGCGCGTGCAAATGATTGATCGCCAACAGTGGTACATCGAGAGCGACACATAAAGCCTTTGCCGCGGCTAGCCCGACCAGCAGCGAACCGGCCAGGCCTGGCGTCGTGGCCACGGCCACGGCGTCCAGGTCGGCGACTGTAATGTTGGCGCGACGCGGGGTTTCATCGATGACGGGCAGCATGCGTTCCAGGTGGGCCCGCGAAGCAATCTCGGGCACGACGCCTCCGAAACGTTCATGCAGTTTTTCTTGCGAGGCCACTACGGCGCTGCGAACGGCCAGATTCTCGTCGATCACCGCGGCCGCGGTCTCATCGCAAGTCGATTCGATCGTAAGCAGGTACATGGGCAGAGAGTCATCCAGTCATTTGCGAGCAAACGGAATTGCGCCTCAAAGCGCCACCGCCAAGGTCGGCATGCCGGTCGCCGTTGTTGATCAGCTACGGGCGATTAGCAACCGGCGCGAAGCACGACGTCAATTGGCTTTCGCCAACTCGCCGGTGAGATAATCCACGGCCTTCTGCAATTGGCGGTCGACAAACGTCGATTTGTCGCCCTTATCGTTCTTGGCGGTCTGCTCCGGCTTGGCCGAGGGCTTTTCGGTAGCGGGCGTCTTCTCTTCGCCGGCCGGTTTCTCTTCAGCCGTCGCGCCCGCGTCCGGTTTCCTGCCAGATTTCGCGGCCGCATAGTGGTTGACGTGCAGGATGTCGCGATCGTGCAAGTGCGAGTTTAGCAAGTACAGCTCGCCATCCTCCAACTTCATGTCGTAGCCCGAATCCGGCACCACGCCCCACTCGTCCGTTTCCTTGGCATCAGGGAAGCGGTGTATGTTCTTGCCGCTGGGACGCTGATAACTGGCCGTGGTCAGCTTGAGCGCGCTCTTGCCCCCTTCCAATTCGATCACATTCTGTACGCTCCCCTTACCCCAGGTCCGTTCACCAATGACGATCGCGCGGTGATGATCCTGCAAGCAGGCCGAGACAATTTCGCTGGCGCTGGCGCTATAGCGATTGACGAGGACCGCCATAGGAAAACCCTCGTAGGTCCCTTCTTCCTGTGCGTCCCAACTACGAGCCCGCGTGTTACGTCCCTCGGTGCTGACAATCTTTCCCTTGGTGACAAACATGTCGGCGACGGCGACGGCCGAGGTCAACAACCCGCCCGGATTGAAGCGCAGGTCGAGAATCAGGCCGCGGACGTTCTGCCGCTTCAAATCGTCGAGCGCCTTGGTCAGGTCGGTCTCGGTATCACGCCCGAAACTAGTGACGCGGATGTAGCCGATCTTGCGCTCGTGGTCGAGCATGTAGTCCCACGAGTCATCTCCCTTGCGCTTTTCTCCCATGACGGTTTCGAGGTGGACCAGTTCGCGCTCGATGGCCAGGATTTGCCGCTCGCCAGTTCCCGGGCGCAGGGTCGTGAGCGAAACCTTCGTTCCAGGCTCGCCTTTGAGCTTCGAAACCGCTTCGTCCAGGCTGCGAATCTCATCCGTCGCTTTGCCGTCAATTTCGACGATCAAATCGCCCGCCTGGACGCCAGCGCGATAGGCCGGACTGCCGAAGAGCGGGCTAATGACAACGATCCGCCCCTCGCGGCTGAGATCGATTTGAATTCCGATACCGCCGAACTGGTTCTCGACGCTGGTTTTGAATTGGCTGATATCGTCGGGACTGATGTAATTGGAATATTGATCCAGCTTACTGAGCACGCCGTGGATGGCGGCTTCCATCAGTTCGCGGCGGCTGATGTCTTTGACGTAATTCCGCTCGACCTGGTCCAGGGTATCGGCCAGCAGTTTTTGCAGTTCGAATTCTTCCGCCACCCGCTTGGCTGCATCGGCTTTGGCATCGGCGGAAGGGGGAGCCTTGTCAGCAGGGGAGGCCTTGTCGGCAGGGCTAGCAGGCTCCTCGCAGCGCGCGAATTGCGGTGTTAGCCACAAGCCACTGAGCAAAACGAGGCAAACTGTGGCGCGTCGCATGGTGTCCTCCGCGGGGGGCCATCCTTGGTCTATTCCCCGGAACAATTCGCGCGTGGCACGCGTTAAAACCCGGGAAATCATGACCGTTTCAGTATAGTTTCGCGCCCGTGGAGCGACAAGAACCATGCGCTGGTGCGTGGGTATCACTCCCCCACGTCTGGCGACGAGAGCCGCACATGATGAACCCAGGCAGGGGGCAAGTTTCGCAGGACACATTCGCGGTGAAACTCGTGAGCCGACAACAGTCGACCGAGATGTCCGCTGATCTCCCGCAGCCGTCGGCGATCATTGCCGCGGCTGACGATTTGCTTGGCCGAACGCACGGCCACGTACTCGAAAAATGACAACGTCCCGCCCGGCGCGAGCAGCCCCTGCAGCACGCCCAGCAGTTTTTCTACGAGCGCGGCCGAAAAATTGTTGAGGGGCAGCCCCGACACGATGGCATCGTAGCCCGCGCCGCGTGCCAACTCTTCGACTCCTTGATGAAAGATCTGGATGCGGTCGGCCGCGGCGGCGAAAATCGCTTCGCTATCGATGCGCTGCCGCAGATGGGCGACAAATTCGCCATTCATCTCGACGATGTCCAGGCGATCCGTCGGGCCCAACGCCGGCACAATCCAGCGCGTCACGGCCCCGGTGCCCGGTCCGACCTCGAGAATCCGGCGACCGGGACTCTGTCCCGACACGTATCGGGCCAACGCTTGCGAGAGCCAGCGACTGCTGGGGGCAATCGAGCCGGTAGTATGAAAATTCTCGCGAAATTGGCGAAAGAAGAGGCGGTGATCTTTCAGCATGCATGCGTTCCGCGAGCCATCACAGGTGCGGCCGATGGTCATCTCGGCTGCGGCGAGAATACCGCCTGTGCCTAGGCACGACAACCCGCGGGTCAGTCGTCGCGATCTTCGCTTTCGCGATCCTGTGCAGACTTTTTCTTCGGCGGAGCGTATTCCTCGATCTCGATATTGCCGTTTTGAGTTTCTACGTGCAAAGTCTCGCCGCCGCCGGCGAGCTTGCCGGAGAGTCGATTGCGTCCTTTTTTCTCGACTTCCTCAAGCGGCAGCTTGTTGCGGACGCGTCCGTTCGAAGTGCGACATTCGAGGTCTGTGGCCGCGGTCTTGGAAATCTGCAAATCCACACTGCCGTTCTGGGCTTTGATCTTGCCGGCCAGTTGCGACGGATTGGTGAGCGTACCGCGAATGCGACCATTGGTTGTGCTGATATCGACTTGGTCGGCTGGTGAGTCGATTGTGATTGCGCCATTGGTGCTCTCAGCCTGCAGTTTCTCCGTCGCGGCGACAGCCCGCACTGCGCCATTCTGCGTATGGATTTGGCAATCCCCAGTGATCCCCACGACGTCGATTTGGCCGTTCGAGGTCGTTGTGGCGAGCATTAAATGCGGTGGCATCCTCACTTCGAAGGAAACATCGGCTTGCCAGCTTGATTGCCGGCGGGGCTCGCGCCAGGCCCAGCCAATTTCCTGAGTGGCTTCATCTTTGCCGGAGACGGGAGTCGCAATTTCGATGGCCTGCAAGCATTCTTGGGCTTCGGCCTCGCTGCTGGCGGTGGCGCGAATAATGGCGTGGACCTTGATCGAATCGTCACCCTCGCTGGCAGGGCGCACCCGAATGTAGCCGTTGGCGGTCGTGATGTTGACTTTGCGCGTTCCCACGGTGGGAAGGGTCTTATCCTCCTCAGTCTCGGCTTCATGCCGCTGGAGCACGCCCCAGCAACCGGAGAAGACCAACGCCAGAGCGAAGGTCGGTAATAGCCAGGCCGTTCCTCTGCCCAACGATCGCCGGCTGCGGTGTCTGCACATGGCCCGATTCCTCGCTAAGGAAATGAATAAGCGACGCCCTTGCCCTTGTATCATTCGCTCGGGCAGGGCGATTCTTGGCGAGCCGGTGTGAGATTTTTAACGACGGATCAACCTTTTCCTGGTTCGGCGCGGTCGCGGAGCCTTGTCGGAAGTCCGCCTAAGCGTTTGGCCGGCTTAAAGGGTCGGCCTGCGACGCCGCATCACCAAGGCTCCGACCGCCAAAGCGGCGAGAACCATCGTCGAAGGTTCGGGAACGTCCACGAACGGCGTCTGACCAATCAGTTGCCCGCTCAGGGCAACGGTACCCGTCACAAACGGCACGTTGGAGAGCGGCAATGTGACGTTCACAGGCGTCGTGAGACGAAGGTTCGCGCCAATGTGCTCAACAATGCCGTTACCCACCGCCGCGCTGTTGGATAGCGGAGTCGCGGGAATCGCCGTGGTCGTCGCATATCCGATCGACACCGTTGGGGACGGAAATAACGTGTACGAGTTGGTCAGCACAATTCCGGAGTTGGCTAGCGTGGGCGCCAGCGCAGTGAGCGCCGCGGCGATGACAATCGTGTCGGTGGCGCTCGCCTGCTTGAATGTTGCGGAGACTAAGACGTCGCTGGTACCCGAAACGATGACGTTCAACCCCGTCGGGTCAAATGTCTGCGGGTAGCTGAGCGACGCAGGTGCCAGAGCCAGTTCACCGCTGCTCGTCACGTCGAGGACGACATTGCGAAATGCCGCTGTGACATTGAGCGCCGTAAGCGTGCCGAGATTGAGCGTAACGCCGGGGATCAGAGTACCAATGTCGATCGGGGGCACCGCCACGTCCTGTGGTGCTTGGATCAGCAACCCGTAATTGCCCGGCGCCGTGCCACTGGCCCCACCGATGCCTGGTTTTAACTGATAGGCGGTCCCGTTATTGCGTGCCGTGTTATTGGCGACCGCCGTACTTCCTCCCGTGAACGTGATCCAATTATGTGACATGTCGACCAGGACTTTACTGTCGGTCGTGGACGTGTCTTGGTAAGTGGTGGTCAAACTTCCCTTCCCAGCCTGCGAACCGCTGGCAACAGCCGCCACTTGCGGCGTGGAAGTCGTGGCAACGCCGTTCAATGTCGCATTGACCGTCATTGTCAGACGACTCTCTGCGGCAACAGGAGTCGTGGGATTGACCAATCCAAAGTTGAGTGGAATGGCACTTGCGACCGAGGTGCCGAGCAAAGAAAGCGCGACACCCAAGAGCGCGCAAGTCGGCAACGGGAAGCGAGGATTTAAGTTGCGAAACATTAGCGGCTCCTAACCAGGCGATGCGATGTTGATTTGCAGAATGCATTGGCGTTCGTCGCTGATCGCAGTGCGCTGGCACGGCAGCGACATGCGGACGAACCCACCCCCCAAAACTCGCTGAGTCCCACGAGTCAACGAGGCGACTGCCATAATCTTTCAAGAACGCGAGTTTTGCAATGCTCGCGGGCGGTAAATGAGGCAGAGATTTCGGAATCGTCCTCTGCAGGGGGGGCCGCGACCAGATCTGGCCGTTACGCCGCAGGGTGCAGCGCAAAGAAAAAGGCGGCCCGACCCAAGCTTGGATCGGACCGCCGTGCGTTAGCAGAACCAGGCCCTCCTCAGCCTCGTCGGCGAGAGGAGGAGTTTATCAGACACTCAGCCGTCATTAACCACCGCAGCCGCAGCTGGGGGCCGGGTCGCAGCAGCAAGGAACCGGGCAGCAGATCGTGACCGGAACTTGCTTGCAGACAACTCGCGGCACGCAGCGGGTGACCGTGTAGGCCACTTGCTTCGGCACGCAGCGGGTGACGTTGATCGTCTTGGTGTAGTGCACAGGCTTGCAGACCGTGTAGGCCACTTGCTTGACGCACTTTTCGGGCACCATGCGGCAGACCGTGTACGGCACCTGCTTCGAGTGGCATTCCTTCACGATGTGGCAGACCTTGTAG
>CAMFLN010000127.1 GCA_945957305.1 uncultured Planctomycetaceae bacterium
CTACACTTATGCGATCGTCGGCAGCGTCAGATGTGTATAAGAGACAGTATTGGATCTGCGCCACAACGGCGGTGGCGACACGTATCTCTATCCGCCGCTGCTGAAGACGTTGCTGTTCTACGAGTTGACGCAGCCCGACGGTCGGATCTTCGCGCTCATCGGCAGAAACACGTTCTCGGCGGCGCAGAATTTCACGAATGACGTCGATCGACTGACCGCAGCGGTTTTTGTCGGCGAACCGACCGGCTCGCGCCCGAGTTTCGTGGGCGAAAGCACGCGCGTCGTGCTGCCGTACAGCGACGTCGGGGTCAGCATTTCGACCAGGTTGCACCAACACGCTTATGCCACGGATCGGCGAATCTGGGTCGCCCCGGATATCCCTGTCGCGCTTTCGTCGACCGATTATTTCGCCAATCGTGATCCGGCACTAGCGGCGATCCTTGAGATAATCTGTCAGCCCGCGGAAGAGCAAAAGTGACTCGCAGACGGTCGTCCGCTTGTCAAAACTCACTGGCTGATTGATTGCATTTCTCAAGGCGGCATCCTAGGCTGGCTTCAGACAACAGCGACGATTTGCCGCGCTGCTGAAGTCGCTCCTGGGAGCTTGCCATGACCGGCCGACAAGTCCTCGTTTGCTTGCGTCCCCTAATTGCCTCGCTGGGCGTCATCTGCGCCGGCGCAACCGCTTGCAACGCGGGCGTAACCCTGGGTGTCATGGGGGACAGCCTGAGCGACGAATACAAATACAACAGCCGCGCTTATGCCCAGAATTGGGTCGAGCAATTCGCCAACAACAACATCGTGAATGTCGGAGCCAACGTATTGAACAACCCGGCGCCGCGCTTGCAGGGCTTCAATCAAAACTGGGCTCGCTCGGGGGCAACCAGTTCCACGGTGCTGTCTGGCGGCCAAGCGACCGGGCTGGCGGCGCAAATACCCAATGCCGGCGGATACGGCATCGATTACGGGGTGCTGCTGATCGGCGCCAACGACTTCGCACCCGGCAGCACTGCCTACAACAGTATCTACTCAAGCACCTGGAACCAGTCGCAGATCAATTCCTACGTCAACTCGGTCGTCGGCAACATCACGACAGCGCTTGCCGACGTCTTGCCGACCGGAATCAAAATGGTCGTGGCCACCGTGCCCGACTATGGCATCGCCCCCGCGGTACAAGCGGGCTATCCCGATCCTGCCAAGCGACAACTGGTGGCCAACGCCGTTGCCCAGGTCAACGCGGGCATCAAGGCCACAGCCCAGGCGGATCACATTGTGGTCGCGGACCTTTCCGCGTTGATCGGCGCCACCTTCGGCCCTGAGAGCGGATTTCACACCACGGTCTCGATCGGCAATGTCCCGATCTACCTAAATCAGACAACCAGTAGCAGTTCGTCGCAGGCCGGTTTTTGCTCTGACGGCATTCATGCCTATACGACATTGCAAGGCGTTTTGGGAAATCTACTCGTGCAGGCGCTCGACACGGGCTACAACGCCGGCATCCCGCTCTTCAGCGAGGCACAAATTCTCTCTCACGCCGGGCTGACCTACGGAGGTTCTGACACGTTGGCCGCGACGCTCGGCCCCTACTCGAACTACGTCATCAGCTACGCGTCCGCGCCCCCGATCACTGGCGACGCCAATAACGACGGCATCGTCAACGGACAGGATATCGCCCTGGCAGCCAGCAATTGGCTGCAGGTCGGCAGCAATCGGGGCGGCGACGTCAATGGCGACGGGTTTGTCAACGGACAAGACATCGCCCTGGTGGCGTCGAATTGGCTGCAAGTGCGACCCGCGCTGGGCGCTGCCGCAGCCGTGCCCGAACCCAGTGCTCTCGGGCTGGGGGTCGTCGCCAGTTTGATGCTCGGCGCCGGCTGGCGACTGCGCCGCCTGTGAAGAAGTTTTCGGCCGCCTGCGAATGCCCGCTGGAGTCGCCGCTCAGGCCAATAGCTCGGGAATCACGCGCGCCGGTTCGACTGTCGTCAGGCGCTGATCCAGCCCCTGCGAATGATATGTGAAGCGTTCGTGGTCGAAACCCAAGAGCTTCAAGACCGTGGCGTGGAAGTCGCGCACATGGACCGGGTCGCGGACGATATTGTACGAGAACTCGTCCGTCTCGCCGTATATCTGTCCCCCCTTCGCACCGCCGCCGGCCATCCACATGGTGAAGCAGCGGGGATGATGGTCGCGGCCGTAATTGTCCTTGCTCAAGCCGCCTTGCGAGTAGATCGTGCGGCCGAACTCGCCCCCCCAGATGATTAGCGTATCGTCGAACAGCCCCCGAGCTTTCAGGTCGTTTATCAAACCGTAACACGGCCGGTCGATGTCGCGGCACTGATCGGGCAAACGGCCGGCGACATTGCCGTGCGTGTCCCAATTGTTCAGATAGACTTGCACAAAGCGCACGCCCCGCTCGATCATCCGACGCGCCTGCAGGACCGTGTGGCCGAAGCTGCCCGGCTTGCGGGCCGATTCGCCATACAGCTCGAAGGTCGACGCGGGCTCGTTGTCCAGGTTGGTCAACTCCGGCACGCTGGATTGCATGCGGAATGCCAGTTCATACTGCTGAATGCGCGTGTGCGTTTCGGGATCACCCACCTGCCGGTAATTCAATTCGTTCATCGCGCGCAAGCCGTCGAGCGTTTCGCGACGCATCGCCGCCGGGACGCCAGCCGGATTGTTGATATAGAGAATCGGGTCTGCCCCCGCGCGGAACGACACCCCGGCATGCTCGCCCGGCAAGTAGCCGGCCGACCATAGCCGTGCCGAGATGGCCTGTACTTGCTCAGTATTGGTCGGCTTTGCCACGAGGACCACGAAGGTCGGCAAATCCTGATTCATCGACCCCAGGCCGTACGACACCCACGACCCGAGGCAGGGGCGGCCCGTGATCTGGTTGCCCGTCTGCATATAGCTGATCGCCGGCTCATGATTGATGGCGTCAGTTTTCATGCTGCGGATGAAGCAGATGTCGTCGACGCACTTGGCCAGGTTCGGCAGCAATTCGCTGACCCACATGCCCGAGCCGCCGTATTGGGCGAACTTGAACTTTGACGGTGCGATGGGAAAACGCTTTTGTCCCGACGTCATGGTCGTCAATCGCTGCCCCATGCGGATCGAATCGGGCAGGTCCTTGTCGAACCATTCCTGCATCGTGGGCTTGTAATCGAAGAGATCCATCTGCGCAGGTCCGCCGACCATGTGCAGATAGATCACCTGCTTCGCCTTGGGCGCGAAATGGGGCCCGATCGCTACATGCCCCGCGTCGGCCGGCGCCGACGACGTCGCTGCCCGCGATAGGCTACCCCCAAGCAGCGAAGCCAGAGCGGCCGAGCCCAGCGCGTTGGCGCCGCGGGTAAAGAACTGGCGGCGTGTTTCGCTACGAACCCATTCTGCGAAAAGCGGATGCATATAAAGCCTCGGGGGCTGTGGGAGCTGTAATCGGTGGATAGTTGGCAGTAGACAGTTCTGCCCGCTACTTGTTCAAAACCTCATCCAGATTCATCAATTCGTTCGACAGCATGGTCCAGCCGGCCAGGGTGCTGGGGTCGAGCCCTGCGTCGGCTTTCGACTCTCCGACCGCGACCAGTTGCCGCGCGTCGTCCGGATGTTCGCGGTAATAGCCCAGCAGCCGGACCAGCGATTGCTCCACGATGGGGCGCTCTTCGGCGCTCAACGCTCGCGCAATCAACCGTCGCGTCATGTAATCCAAGCGAGCGCTGTCGTTATCTCCGCCTTCGCGCAACGTTCGCTCGGCCAGGTGCCGTGCCGATTCGACCAGCTGCGGATCATTCAAAGTCGCGAGCGCCTGCAAGGGAGTATTGGTTCGCTCGCGGCGGACCGTACATTGCTCGCGGCTGGGAGCGTTGAAGATTTCCATCGACGCTGGGGGCGCGGCACGCTTCCAAAAAGTGTACATGCTGCGACGATAAAGATTGTCCCCCGCATCTTGTTTGTAGTCCCGCGTGTTGCTGCCGATCATCGCCACAGCTTCCCACACCCCCTCGGGCTGATACGGACGAACGCTGGGACCGCCCAGCTTGCGCACCAACAATCCGCTCGCGGCCAGGCCGTAGTCACGCACCATTTCCGCATCCATGCGGAAGCGTGGACCGTGAGCGAGCAGGCGATTTTGCGGATCCTTTTCCAATTTCTCGGGAGTGGTCGCCGCCGATTGACGATAGGTCGCCGACGTGACCAACTCGCGGAAAAACCGTTTTACATCCCAACCATGATCGCGGAAGTCGACGGCCAGCCAATCGAGCAACTCGGGATGCGAAGGCAACTCACCAGCGACGCCGAATTCGCCCGACGTTTTGACCAGGCCCGTGCCAAAGACTTCCTGCCAAAAGCGATTCACCGTCACGCGCGCTGTCAACGGATGTTCGGGCCGCAATAGCCATTGCGCATATCCCAGCCGATTGCGTGGCAACTCGGCCGGAAACGCCGGCAGAATGTCTGGCGTGTCGGCCTGCACCTCGTCGCGGCGTTTGTCATAGTCTCCGCGGTACAAGATATAGGCCATCGGCGCTGCGTCTGACTTCTCCTGTGCGACATGCGCCACGGTCGCCCGCGACTTGATCGCGGCCTCGTTCGCTGACAGTTCGTTCTTCCGCGTGGACAGTTGTTGATAATTCGCATCGATGGCGTCGAGCCACCAGCCGTACAGCTCTTCGACTTCGCTCGGGCTGCGTCCTTCGGCCGGCTTGGCGACCAGGTAAGCGGCGCGCGTGCCTGTCGCCAAGCGCGAGATCTCTGCCGGCTGCAAGACGCGGTTGTACAAACGGAGGTCTTGCAGCGACAAATTGTCGACCCGCGCCCCGGAACTGCGCTGGGCAAGTTTGAGCGGCACAGTCGTGCGAATCGAGTTCGCCAGCTTATTGGCGGCGACCTCGACCTCTTGCGCAGCTCCGTCGATATAGATCTTTACTCCTTCGGCCTTTCCTGATCCGTCATAGGCGATCGTAACGTATTGCCACTTATCTGCCTTCAAAGCCGTCTTGCCGACCACCTTCAACGCATCGTCGGGCCAATTATGCACAATGTGCATGCCCGGTCGGCCGCGATCGAGCCACATGTCCCAACCGCGATGCGCGTTTCCCTCGTCCATCCGCGCGACCATGGCGCCGTTGACCTTGTCGTTGGGCACCTTTACCCAGGCGCTACAGGTAAAAGCCTGGTCACGTTCGAAATCTCCGGCCGCCGCGACCTCGACCACGGCGTCAGTTTTGCTTTTGAACGCTTTGGTTGCCGTAATGCCGCCGTCCCAGGCCGGCTCGTTGGGCAAGAGGACGGCGTGCGGCCGCCCATCGATCGCCACCGCCACGACGTTTCCGGCGCCTTCACCGAGCGGGGCATAAAATGCCAAGCCCGACGCGACGAGTTGAGATTCGATCAAGGCCGGCGTGGCCTTGGCGAGCCAACCGTCGAATTCGCTGCGCGCCGCGGCGCGACGCGCGTCGATCTGTTGCTGCACCGCCGTCAACTGACCCGGCAGTTGCTCCCAAGTAGCGCGGTCCGCTTCTTGGGGCACAACAATCACAGGGGGCGTGTCCTTGATATTGCCGTCCATCGCTCCCTGGGTCGTGTTGTTGAAGAACGCCGCCATCTCGTAGAACTCCTTCTGCGAGAGCGGATCGAATTTATGATCGTGGCAAACCGCGCAGCCGGCGGTCATGCCCAGCCACACCTGCGACACCGTTTCGGTCCGGTCGCGCGTGTACAGGACAAGATATTCCTCCGGGATGACGCCCCCTTCGTTGGTGGTCATGTTGCAGCGGTTAAAGCCCGAAGCCACGAGCTGGTCGAGCGTTCGGTTCGTCAGCAGGTCGCCGGCCAATTGCTCGATCGTGAACTGATCGAAGGGCAAGTTGCGATTGAAGGCGTTAATCACCCAGTCGCGGTAGGCCCAGCCTTCGCGATAGTTGTCAAAATGAATCCCGTGCGTGTCGGCGTAGCGCGCGGCATCCAGCCAGTAGCGGCCACGATGCTCGCCCCAGGCGGGCGAGGCCAAAAGCTCGTCGACATAGCGTTCGTAAGCGTCGGCGGCCGGATCGGCGACAAATGCCTCGACGTCGGCCGGGTCAGGAGGCAAACCCGTCAGGTCGAGCGCGGCCCGACGCGCGAGCGTGCGACGATCGGCCTCGGGCGCAGGCTGCAATCCCATCTCTTCCAACCGCGCGAGGACGAAATTATCGAGGCCATGACGTGGCCAAGCCTTGTCCTTGACCTCCGGCAACGCGGGACGCACCGGCGCGATGAACGACCAATGCGGCTGATATTCAGCGCCGGCGGCGATCCAATCGGTCAGCAGCTTCTTTTGTTCAGCCGAGAGTTTCTTGTGCGATGCGGGGGGTGGCATCAGCGTGTCGTCGTCCACGCTGTTGATACGCTTCACCAATTCGCTCTCGTCCGGCTTGCCTGGCTGAATGGCGCCCATTTCGATCGCGGCCTCGCGCCGATCCAGCCGCAGGTCGGCCTTGCGCGAGGCGCTGTCTGGTCCGTGACAGGCAAAGCAGTTCTCTGCCAATAAGGGGCGGATATCGCGGTTGTAGCCGATCGGGCTATCGGCCCAAGCTCGGTCCGCGTGAACGCAGACTGTCGAACAGAGTGCCATCAATGCGATACTGATCGGCAAATGCGCACGTCGCATCATGTCGAAGATCCTTCGGGAAACTGGGCAGGCGGGATGCGGGGCAGGCCGGTAACACCGTTGGCCCAGGCAGGAATCGGGCTCTGGCCTTCCGGTCTCGTCACCGGCTTTCATTGTAAACAATGATCAAGCGGGATGAAACAATTTCGCCGGGGGAGATCCTGGTCCAACCTGCCACTTTCCGCTCCAACTTCCCTGAGCGCGTTTCCGGCCTGATTTCACCCCCAGAGGCCCCAAACGGGCGAAATGCCCGGACAATGTGCGGCCCCGACATGCACAGTGCTCGTCGGCCACACTCAGGCGCGACAGATTAGCGCAGCGCCGCACAGCTCGAATCTGGCGTCACAACCGCGGGCAATGGGTACTAGGAGCGCGGTCCTGCGCTAGGGCGCTCGACGCAAAGTGACGCGAGACTTTTCCGGAAACAGCTTGCTCGCGCCCTCGCTGGCGAGATACTCGCGCAGCTGTTCGCTGGTGCCCGTCAGCTGCACGCTTTTGATGTCCTTACCGTCGCGCGTTACCGTGCCGCCGAGTTGGCCATCACCGATGGCGGCCGCGGCGGCTTGAAAGTCCATGCCGCAGAGGGTCAGCTGACTCCCCTCGAGTTCGTACTTCACAAAGAAGAACTTCGGCGGCTTGTTCTCGGCATCGCTGGCCGCATCGTCGAACGGCGTCACTGTATTCATATAGTGATTGTTCCCCGCCTGGGAGACGAAGAAACGCATCGAGAACGGCTGTTCGAGCACAGTGCGGTCGTCATCCTTACGATGCGTCACCACCCACATCCTCATCAGGCCGCGCTGCGGTTCGACGGTGCGCGGCACGCCTCGCTC
>CAMFLN010000128.1 GCA_945957305.1 uncultured Planctomycetaceae bacterium
GTGGAAGCCCCTCGAGTTGTCGTGTGGCCACTGCCACCTAACCGATTGTGTGGGCAGCTGATATAATTCGAAACGGCCGCATCGATGCCGTGCCTGGCAGCCTGCAAACTGCTGACACGAAGGTCGAATTCGGTACTATCGCAATGATCGCTTTGAATCTCTTCTGGAGGCGATAATGGCCAAGAAAGCAAAAGCACGACATATCCTCGTTCCCTCGAAGGAAACCTGTGAAAGTTTGAAATCGCAAATCGAGGCGGGAGCTGACTTCGCCGACATGGCCAAGAAGCATTCCCAATGTCCCTCAGGACAGCAGGGGGGCGAACTCGGTGAATTCGCCCCGGGACGAATGGTGCCCGAGTTCGACAAAGTCGTATTCAGCGCGCCAGTCGGCCAGGTTCAGGGGCCCGTGCGCACGCAGTTCGGTTGGCATTTGCTAGAAGTTACCAGTCGCACGGAATAGCCCCAGGTGACAAGCATGGACGAACGCGAACGACGCTGGCCGCAAGGAGGAGTCAGCCCTCATCCCACCTTGCGCTTCGGTGTGGTCATCGCTGCAGTGCTGGCCGCCGCTGGCGTGTGCGCCTGGGCACAGCTGCGCGAAAACAAAGATCACCAGGTTGCCTTTCTCCTTTCCGCCTCCACGGCCGCCGGCACAGCGTTAGGTCTGTTGGTCTGGTTGACGATTACTACACCCTGGTCGTGGTCGGCGCGCCTGAAAACATTGCTCGGCTTCGCTGCGATCGTCGTCGTCGGGCTGGGCTTGGTCCGCATCGACGAAACCTCCGGGGACGTCGTACCCAAGTTGGCCTGGCGGTGGACTCCCAAGCACGATGTGGCGCTCGCGGCGGAATTCTCGGACCTTGTCGGAGGGACTGCCGACCTCGCCACGACGACAGCGGACGATTCTCCGCAATTCTTGGGTCCCCAGCGGCGCGGCGTCGTGGCCGGGCCCGCGCTGGCACGCGATTGGGAAAGCATGCCGCCGCGCGAAGTGTGGCGCCGGCCGATCGGCGCCGCCTGGAGTTCTTTTGCCATCGTGGGCAAATACGCCGTGACGCAAGAGCAGCGCGGTGAAAACGAATTGGTCGTTTGCTATGAGCTCGATACCGGCAAGCCGGTCTGGTACCACGCCGACAAAGTGCGCTTCGAAGAAATCTTGGCCGGCGTGGGGCCGCGCTCGACGCCCACCATCGCCGGCGGAAAAGTTTATACGATGGGCGCGCTGGGCCTGTTGAATTGTCTCGACGGGGCGACCGGAAAACCGCTCTGGTCGCACGACGTCGCCAAGGAAAATGGCGCTGATACGCCGGAAAGAAAACCGGAATGGGGCAAGAGCTGCTCACCCCTGGTCGTGAATGACGCGGTGGTCGTTTCGGCCGGCGGTCCCGACGGTCATTCACTGGTGGCCTACCACAAAGACACGGGCGAAATGTTGTGGCACATGGGCGATTCCTCATCGAGCTACAGCTCGCCCCTGTTGGCGATTTTGGCCGGCCAACAACAGATCGTGATGATCAATCGCAGCAGCGTCACCGGTCATGACCTGCAGGATGGCCACATTCTGTGGTCGTACGAGTGGCCGCTCGTGAATCCCAAGTGTGCCGAGCCGTTGGTGACCGGTGAGGATACGGTGCTTGTTTCGGCCGGTTATGGGCTGGGAAGCGCTTTATTGCGGGTCACGCCGGCCGATGGGCAATGGACTGTCGAACAGGTTTGGAATGAGCGGAACCTGCGTAATCTGAAATCCAAATTCGCCAACATGATTCAACGCGACGAATTCATCTACGCGTTGGACGACGGGGTATTGAGCTGCATCGAAGCCGGCACCGGTAAGCGTCGCTGGAAAGGAGGGCGATATGGCCACGGCCAGCTATTGCTCGTCGGGGACCGGTTGCTGGTGCAAGCCGAGTCAGGTGAATTAGCGCTCGTTGACCCCAACCCCAAGAAGTTCGCGGAACTCGGCAAAATCACTCCGCTGACGGCCAAGACTTGGAACAATCCAGCCATCGCCGGCCGGAAACTGCTGGTGCGTAACCACGAAGAAGCCGTGTGTTACGAATTGCCGTTGGCCGATCCGGCCACCGCCGCCGAGTAAGTCCGCTGGCTTTTCGAAGGCAAATCGACTGGGGAGCCGCACTTAGCGCACCTCTTGCGCCAGGAGCCAGTCTTCGACGATTACGTGGGCCACAAACGGGGCGCGCAAGATCGCCGCCCGCGAGGAGATAACCTTCGCCAGCCAGGGGCGACGCACGATCCCCATCACAGCCCGACGGCCTATGCTGCTTTTCAGCGACCAACGGTTCACCTGCGCGTTGACGTTATCGCTGATCCGCTGAAAGGTGGCGGGAATCAGGTTCGGTTCCGGACCCACGTGCAGCATCAGATCAATCCCCAGCGTCAGCAGCTCATTGATGCAATCCCACATTTTTTGTGGATGATCAACCCAACGGTTCATCAAGCTGCGGCTGTTGTAGTCGTTGTAGGCGACTTTGCCGTTCACCATCGAGAGCACCGGCGGCGTAGGGGCGGTGAAACCTCCAGCGACCGTTTGCATCAACGCCGCGGCGCGATTCGAGATGTTCTTGCTCCATAGAATCGACGTATGCAAAGGGGGCCATTTGTAGGCGTTCTTGCGCAGGTGCACCTGCTTGCCGAGCGCCTCGGGCATCAATTCCTTAAAACGGTCGATCGTCTCGTTTTGCCCCAGCAGTAGCACCGTGTTCGGCGCCAGATGGCTGGACATGTCGATAATGCCGTGAGCCTCGGCCGTGATCTTGTTGCACAGCCGCAAGATGGCGTCCAAATCGAGCGCCGGCCCGCGTGAGAAGACCACACCCATTGTCGCGGTCTTCGCCAGCTCGACGCAATCATCCGCCAGGTACAGCAGTGGCCGCAGCAGGTCCTGCACCTGGTAGACGCCGCCGCAGACGAGGGCCGTGATTTCGCCAATGCTGTAACCCAGTGCCAGTCGCGCGCGATGGTAATCGATATCGAAGAAATCTTTGAGCAGCGCAATGTGGGCTCGCTCGACGGCCACGATTAGCGGCACGTCTTCGGCAAACGTATCCAGCGAGCTCTCGACACGCGAGCGCACGCGCGCCACCAGATCGAACTTGCGCCCCGTGGCGTCGGAGCAGACCTCGGAATCCTCGCGCAGATAGCGTTCCAAGACGGGACCGTAGGCGCGATGTTCCAGCAACTCCGCGGTGCGGCCCAGGTTCGTGTTGTTGTAACCACGGAAAGCGAAGGCCGCGGTGCCCAGCCGTTCCCGAATCAAGTCGGCGCGGATTTGTGGGTCCATGTGTTCGAGCGGTTCTCCACACAGCCTGACAGCTTGCAAAACCCGAGCGACGAACCCGGCCGATTGCCCCCGCATTCGCACCATTCGGGGCAGGGCGATTCTTGCCGCCGCACGACGCCGGGGTTACAAAGTCAAGTATAAGCTCATGATCGAGAAACCCGATGCCCGCCAGGGGCGAAAATTAGTCCCCATGAGTCAATTGACGGGTCTTACGGCAGTGGTAACCGGATCTTCGAGTGGAATCGGCCGCGCCATCGCTCTCGAACTTGCCACGGCCGGGGCTGCCGTTCTGGTACATGCTTGTCGATCGCACGCCGCGGCCGCTCAAGTCGCTCAGTTCATCCGTGACCAAGGGGGGCAGGCTGACGTCGAAATGGCCGACGTCGCGCAGCCGGAACAAGCCGCGCGGCTCGTCGAGCGCGCCTGGGAATGGCGCGGCGGCGTGGATATTTGGGTCAATAATGCCGGTGCCGATACCCTGACCGGCGACGCAGGGCAGTGGACCTTTGAGCATAAACTCGACGCCCTGTGGCAGGTCGACGTCGGCGGCACCATTCGTCTTTCGCGCCTGGCCGGAGAGCGGATGCGCGCCGCGGGGCACGGCGTTATTTTGAATGTGGGTTGGGACCAGGCTGAGTCCGGTATGGAAGGGGACAGCGGGCAACTATTCGCGGCCACCAAAGGGGCGGTGATGGCTTTTACCAAAAGCCTGGCCCGCACCCTAGCGCCCCAGGTGCGCGTCAATTGCCTGGCGCCGGGTTGGATCAAGACCGCCTGGGGAGACCGCGCCACGGAATATTGGCAAGAGCGCGCTTGCCGGGAATCGATGCTCGCGCGGTGGGGGACACCAGAAGACGTAGCTCGCATGGCACGCTTCCTGGCCTCGCCCGATGCAAGCTTTATCACCGGGCAAATCGTGGCGGTCAACGGCGGGCATTAGCCGACAGGCGAAGATCTCCGGGGATCGATGACGCGAGAGCACATACATTTCGTGACCGGACGATTGGCCGAAGCCAGCCTTCGTCGGCTGTTGCCGGATTTAGCCCAGGCGGCCGATTTCGATTACTCGATCGACGTGCTGGGGATTTCGGTCGCCGCCCTGATGACGCCGCACTGGGTGGCCCGGCGATTGACCATTCCGCCCCGTACCACGCGCGTCATTGTCCCGGGTTACTGCGGGGGTGAACTCGACGAAGTGTACGCGGCGGCCGGTGTGCCGGTCGAACGCGGACCGAAAGACTTGCGTGACCTGCCGGCATGGTTCCAGACCAGCTCACTTGCGGCGAACTACGGCCGCTTTTCGATCGAGATTCTCGCCGAAATCAATCACGCCCCCCGACTTGGCAGGGACGTCCTGCTGGCCATGGCTCGACAGTTGGCCCACGACGGCGCGGATGTGATCGACCTGGGATGTAATCCTGGCGAAACGTGGTCCGGCGTTGCAGACGCCGTGCGGCGACTACGCGATGAGGGATTGCGCGTTTCGATTGACAGTATGAATGCCGCGGAGATTGCGCCGGCCGTGAAAGCCGGCGCCGAACTGGTCCTGTCCGTCAATTCGTCGAACCTCGAGCAGGCGTTGGATTGGGGCTGCGAGGTCGTGGCCGTTCCCGACGTGCCGGAAAACCTGGCCGGGCTTGATACCACGCTCGCCCGCTTGGACGCGGCTCAAGTACGCTACCGCATTGATCCCATTCTGGAGCCAATCGGGTTTGGCTTCGCCCGCAGCCTGGGTCGCTATCTCGACGTGCGACGGCGCTTTCCCGCCGCCCGGATGATGATGGGCATCGGCAATCTGACAGAGCTAACCGATGTCGACTCGGCCGGGGTCAATGCGCTACTGCTCGGGTTTTGCCAGGAGTTGCAAATCAACAGTGTCTTGACGACGCAGGTCATCAATTGGGCGCGCAGTTCTGTACGCGAGTGCGATCTGGCACGCCGGTTGGTTTATCACGCCGTGACCGAGAACGTGCTTCCGAAGCATGTCGAGCCTCGCCTGGTGATGCTGCGCGATCCGCAGGTTCACGAATTTGGCAGAGAAGAACTGGACCGGCTGGCGCGCGAAATCAAGGATCCCAATTACCGGATTTTCGTGGACAGCGGTGAGTTGCACGTTATCAGCGCCAATCTGCATCTGCGCGGTGTCGATCCGTACGATCTGCTGTCGCAGTTACAGGCCAGTAACGCACGACCGCTCGATGCGAGTCACGCCTTTTACCTGGGCTATGAGTTAGCCAAGGCGCGCACCGCCTTGACGTTGGGAAAAGACTATCGGCAGGATCAAGCGCTGGATTGGGGATACTTGACGGTGGCCGAAATCAGCCACCGCCAGCACAACGCGCAGGGCATACCACAAACTCCCGCCAGGCCCTGATATCGGCGGCCTCCTTTAGCGTCGGGCAGGTCGCGGGTATGCTACAGCCATTCCCCCGTGAAGGTCACGAAAGGCCCACGCCGTCAACAATTGTCGGCGATTCGAGTTTGATCCTCCCCCCGCGCTTATGATCTTAGAAGGCATTGTAACGACGAAGAATGCCGACGGCACGCCGAATATCGCGCCGATGGGACCAATCGTCGATGCTGAATTCCACCGGCTGATTCTGCGGCCTTTTCAGACATCGACGACGTTCCAAAATCTTTTGCGAACCCGCGAGGGTGTCTTTCACGTCACCGACAACGTCGAGATGCTCGCCCTCGCCGCGATCGGGCGCTTGGAGCCGCTGCCGCTGCTGACGCGTGTCCCGCTCGTCGATGGGTGGAGCATCGATGACGCTTGCCGCTGGTACGCCTTTAAAGTGATCAGTGTCGATCTGGCCCAACCTCGTGCGGAGATGCACGCCGAGGTCGTGGCTAGCGGTCGGTTGCGAGATTACTGGGGATTGAATCGGGCGAAGCATGCCATTGTCGAACTCGCAATCCTGGCCACTCGTCTACAAATCGTGCCCCCGGCCGAAGTCGTTGAGCAGTTGCGACACTATTCGGTCCTCGTGGAAAAAACCGGCGGGGCAGCGGAGCGGCGTGCCCTAGCTCTGCTCGAAGATTACATGCGCGAAAACCTGCCTTCGGCAGCTGGCGAAGAGATCGGCGTTTCAAAGAGCATTTCGCGCGGCTGAGTTAGAAAGGCGTATTCGTCATGTCGCGCCGCGTGGAGGTTACAACAGGCAGCCGTTTGCACTTCGGCATGATGTCGTTTGGCACGCCCGGCGTTCGACAGTTTGGCGGCGTCGGTGCCATGGTCGACGGTCCCGGCGTGCGACTGCGGATCACGGCCGCGGAAAGCTTGCTCGTGACAGGCGAGCAAGCAATGGCGGCTCGCCGATATGCCGAGGCGGTCGCGCAAGCGGACTGGTTCACGCACACGCCAAATTGCCGAATTGACGTTTTGACGACCGTGCCTGCTCACGTGGGCCTGGGAAGCGGCACCCAGCTGGCGTTGGCCATTGCAGCCGGACTGAATGCCTTCTTCGATTGTCAGCCGCCGACGACCGAGCAGTTAGCGCATGCGGTGGGGCGCGGTCGGCGTTCGGCCATTGGCATGTACGGTTTCTTGTACGGCGGCCTGATTGTCGAAGCGGGCAAATTCGACGACTGTCAGATGTCACCGCTGATCAGCCGCGTGTCGATTCCCTGCGACTGGCGGTTCTTGCTCGTGCGACCAGAGAATCGGCAAGGAATCTCCGGCGAGACCGAACGCCAGGCATTCGAAAAGCTCCCCCCCGTACCGACCGAAACCACCGCCGCCATGTGCCAAGAAGCGCTGTTAGGAATGCTCCCTGCGGCACTCCAAGGCGACCCCGCGGGCTTTAGTGAATCGCTTTATCGGTTCGGCCAACAGGCCGGAAATTGTTACGCCCAATGGCAAGGGGGAACCTACGCCAGCGGAGAATTGACAAAAATCGTGGCAGAGCTGCGCCGGCAGGGAGTTGCCGGAGTCGCGCAGTCATCCTGGGGACCGACGGTTTTCGCTGTCACAGAATCCCCAGGACAGGCGGAAGATGTTCTGGCGAGATTTCGCCGCACAGCGGCGGGACACAGGGCCCTCTGCGAAATCGTACACCCGCGAAATCACGGGGCCACGATCGTCGTCTACACCGATTGATTTCCCTGGCAGCGAATCTCCAGCTCTTGCGACAACGAGATAGCTTTTTTCCTCGGCGCTGCCTAGACT
>CAMFLN010000129.1 GCA_945957305.1 uncultured Planctomycetaceae bacterium
GGCAAGTGAAGGGCGCGACTGCATTTCGTGTGAACCGAGACCTGAAACCAAAGTTTAAGTTGCGATGGCAAGTAGGCTACGGAGTCCTCACGTTGCGAGAAGATGAGGTCTCGACAGTCAGCCGCTACATCGATCGGCAGGAAGAACACCATCGCTCAGGAAGTTTGTCGTCGTTGTTGGAACGTAGTGACGACGACAGTGGGCCGGATTCGTTCCCCCAGGCGTAAACGCCTGGGCTGATAGAAATATAGAAATCGGCATTTTCCTTCGTCATTTTGCCCGTCTTAGACATTCGACATTCAAAAGCGCGGAGCATCCATGTCCCAGCCTCTTAACATCGGCATGATCGGGTACGGCTTCATGGGCCGGGCCCATTCGAACGCCTATCGCCAGGTCAGCCAGTTCTACAAGCTCAAGCATCGCCCGGTGCTGAAGGCCTGCTGCGCCCGTAACGAAGAAAAGATCAAGGCCTTTGCCGAGAATTGGGGCTACGAGTCGTACGAAACCGATTGGCGCAAGCTGATCGCCCGCAAGGATATCGACGTTATCGATATCGGCAGCCCCAACAACACTCATCGCGAGATCGTGCTGGCCGCGGCCGCGGCGGGCAAGATGATCCTGTGCGAAAAGCCGCTGTCGATGACCGTGGCCGAAGGGGAAGAAATGGTGGCCGCGGTCGAAAAGGCCAAGGTCCCGAATATGGTCTGGTTCAACTATCGCCGCGTCCCGGCGATTTCGCTCGCCAAGCAAGTCGTTGACGAAGGACGCATCGGTCGGCCGTTTCACTACCGCGCGACGTATCTGCAAGATTGGACCATTGCCGAAGACGTCCCCCAAGGAGGAGCGGCCTTGTGGCGCCTGGATGCGGCCGTGGCCGGCTCGGGCGTGACCGGCGATCTGTTGGCTCACTCGATCGACACGGCCGAATGGCTGAATGGACCGATTGCGCGCGTCTCGGCAGCGACCGAAACCTTCGTCAAGGAACGGACGCACGTCGAGACGGGCAAGAAGCAATCCGTCAGCATCGACGACGCCTGCATGTTTTTGGCCGTGTTTGCCAACGGCTCGATGGGCACGTTCGAGAGCACGCGTTACGCCCGCGGCCGCAAGAACTACAACACGTTCGAACTCAACGGCGAGCGCGGCAGCGTCTTCTTCGACCTCGAAGACCCGCACATCCTGCAATACTTCAAATACGCCGACCCGAAGAGTGGCGAAAAGATCGAGAGTCATCTGACCGGCTGGCAGCGCGTGAACGTCACGAACTTCGAGCACCCGTACATGGATAAGTGGTGGGTGCCCGGCTGCACAATCGGTTACGAGCACACGTTCACCAACGCCCTGGCCGATTTCCTCACCGGCTTGGAAACGGGCAAGCCGGTGCAGCCGGATTTCCGCTCCGGTCTGCGGACGCAAAAAGTTTGCGACGCCGTGCTGGCCAGTGCCAAGAGCGGGCAGTGGGTCGAGATTAGGTAGCGGCAAAACCAACTCGGCAGGTGTCCGCTTGCCGGCGAATGCTTGCCCCGCGAGTGCCGATGAATTACTTCGCGCACGGCTATGCGTTCATTGATGATCCGTGGTTCCTGGCCGGGACTGCGGTGCCCGATTGGTTGAATGTGTCGGACCGGGGCACACGTGTGCGTGCGCGGCAGGCCGCGTCCTGGATCGACGACGCCGATCCGCGCGTGGCGTCCTTGGCGCGCGGTATCGCGCGGCACCATGCCGACGACTCGTGGTTCCACGAAAATGCGGCGTTTGCCGAGTTGTCGTGGCGGTTTACGGCCGAACTGCGTGATCTGCTGGTGTCGGACGAGGGGATGCGCCCCAGCTTTCTAGGGCATATTCTGGTCGAGATATTGCTTGATGCGACCTTGATCGAGTCAGACGCCGCGCGGCTGGAGTCCTACTACCAGGCGGTGGCCGCAGTCGACCCAGCGGTGGTCGAGGCGGCCGTGAACCGGATGGCGGCGCGTCCGGCCGAGCGGCTCGCGGTGATGATTCCCCTTTTTGTCCGCGAGAGATTCTTGTCGGACTACGTCGACGATGGCAAACTGTGGTACCGTTTGAACCAGGTGATGCGCCGCGTGCGGCTCCCTGCCTTGCCCGAGCGTGTGAAAGAGTACCTGCCCGAGGCTCGCCGCGAAGTGACCGCGCGCCGCGACGAGCTGCTGACACCAGCGCGCTAGCCGGGTTTCCGGTATGCCCCGCCGTTTCAGGAGCCAGCGATGAAGTTTGGGATGAACCTGCTGTTGTGGACCGATAACCTCACGGAGGAACATCGTCCCATTGTCGAAAAGCTGAAGCGGATGGGCTACGACGGCATCGAGGCGCCGGTCTTCGACCTCAATCCCGACAAGTTCGCGGCCATAGGGCTGTGGCTCGATGACATGGGGCTCGAACGAACGGCCGTGACCTGCCGCGGCGTGGACGACAACCCGGCCTCGCCCGACCCGAAGGTGCGAGCCTTGGGCGTGGCCAACAACAAATTGGCGCTCGACTGCTGCCAGGCGGCCGGCATGAAAATCATGGCCGGGCCTTTCCATTCGGCCTTGGGCTATTTCACCGGCGCCGGGCCGACCAGCGACGAGTGGAAGTGGGCTGTCGAAAGCATGCGGCAAGTGGCCGAACATGCCGAGGCCTGCGGCGTGACGCTGGCGATCGAGTATCTCAACCGCTTTGAATGTTACTTGCTCAATAGCGCCGCCGATTGCGTGCGGTTTGTCAAAGATGTCAATCATCCGCATTGCCGGATGATGTACGACACCTTTCACGCCAACATCGAGGAGAAAGACCCGATCGAGGCGATCCGTGTCTGCGCTCCGCAGACGGTCCACGTACACATTTCGGAAAACGATCGTGGGACGCCGGGCGAGGGCAACATCCCCTGGGCCGAGACGTTCGACGCGCTGCGCGAAGTGAACTACGACGGCTGGCTGATGATCGAGGCATTCGGCCTGGCACTGCCGGCGCTAGCGGCGGCCACGAAGATCTGGCGCCGCATGTTCAAGACCGAGGACCAGTTGGCCCAGGACGGGCTCAACTTCATGAAGCGCGAATGGGCCAAACGGGCAGCCGCGGCGGTGTAAAAGTTCAAATGTGTGTATGAGGCAGATTAGATAGCGATGGAACGCGAAAATCGTCCCACCGTTGACGGTTTTTGCATTGCCTATCCGCACATTGCGCGATTTGACTGGCGAAATCCTGGCGATTTGGACGCCGTGATTCGCGAGGACAATGCGGCCGCAAGTAATCCATCGATGTGCGCGGCTGATCTACAAATCGAGAAAATTTGTTGGGCGTACATAAAAACGTCTGATGCCGAGCGCGAAGCATACCGCAATCGAGTCGCGAACGGCGGAAGTTTGTGGCATTTTGCGCATCGGGTTGCGATACGAGCCATTCGTACTGGACAGGTCGAGTCGATTCGGCTTGGATTGGCGGCCCTGTCGTTGGAAGATTGTCGGAACGATCTTCGTGATACGTCGCGTCTGCTTGTCATGCTCTTGCATGCAGCCGAACAGATTGGAGCGGATTGCGAACAGGAATTCGCCTTCGGCGCTGCGATTTCGACTCCCCGAACGGCTGAGCTCATGCGAGTTCACGGAGCGCGTGGGGCCGCAGCTTACGACCCTTTACAATGGTTCTTTCGGAAAGCCGTTAATGTGAATGGGCCTACATTCGAATCATTGACCGTGCTCGAGCAATCAAAAGAGTTTGAGCGACAAGCACGTTTCGACAAGTGACTGAGAGAGATCGCAAGACCAGAAGGCGTTCCAAAATGGATTCTTCGGACGCGTCCCGTTCTACGACTGCGTCAGACCAGGCCGATCAAGGGCTCACGCTCGATGCTCTGAACGCTGGTTTTGCAGAGATTTTATCACGGGGCGAAGATCCCTATGCGCCGGCTGCGCCAATTGCTGCATCCCAAGTTGCTAAGGATGCAGACCCTGGCCCCGAGATTACCCCGCGCAGCATCGTCGAAGCGATGCTCTTCGTTGGGCACCCCGAGAATCAGCCGCTGACCAGCCAGCAAATGGCCAGCCTGATGCGAGGCGTCAATACGAGCGAAATCGACGAGATCGTGCGCGATTTGAACGAGCAGTACGAGCGCACGGGTCGTCCGTACAAAATCACCAGCCAGGGGGCCGGTTATGCGCTGACGCTTCTCCCGGAGTTTGCCGTGGTGCGCGAGCGGATGGCGGGGCGCGTGCGGCAGGCACGGCTGTCGCAGGCGGCGATCGAGGTGCTCGCGGTCGTGGCGTACAGCGGTTCGCTCACTTCGGAAGAGATTGGCCGCATCCGTGGCCGCCCCAGCGGAGCGATCTTGAACCAGCTCGTCCGACGACAGCTGCTCAAGGTCGAACGCCCTGACGGCAAACCACGAACCGCTCGTTACTCGACCACCGGCCGCTTCTTGCAGCTCTTTGGGCTGGAAAGCCTGGAAGATTTGCCCCGCAGCCAGGAAATCGAAGAGCGCTAGCGGTGAAAGCCCGCCTGGTAACCGCCAGGGCCGGCAATCGCCGCCGCAATGGTTAACTCGTTAGCTGATGGCCTGTTTGGGGGGGCGGAACACTCCGCGCTGACAGCGAGGGAATGAATCTGCTAGAATCAGTGTTCGTGCGTAATGAGTAATCGCCGCCCGACCCGGCCCGTGACCGTTCATCGCGTCGGTCCCGCACAAAGTGATCTGTGTTGCCTTCCCGGTTCGCCTACCTCGGCGGTCGCACCATGACGTGCGACCGATAAGTATCGAGCAGGACTCGCTTTCGGCATCTTGAATACGCTTGCCGTATTCCCTTCTCGCATTCGCATGGGTATGTCCAGACAATCCGTCGTTCAATGTTTGCGCGCCGCCGTCCCGGGTGTGCTGCCTTCGCTATTGATGTGCGACTTCGGCCATTTGGCCGATGAGGTGGCGCGCGTCGAGGCCGCCGGGGCGCCGGCCCTGCATCTGGACGTCATGGACGGCCACTTTGTGAACAACCTGTCCTACGGGTTTGTCGTGGTCGAGGCCGTGCGCCGCTTGACGCAGTTGCCCATCGAAACGCATTTAATGATCGACCAGCCGGAACGATACGTCGAACGTTACATCAAGGCCGGCGCCGATCTGGTCACGATTCACGTCGAAGCGACAAGTGATCCGGTGGCCGTGCTGCAACAGATTCGTGCGCAGGGCGCCGCGGCAGGGCTGGCGTTCAATCCGCCCACTCCGCTCACGGCGATCGAACATTGCCTGCCGCATTGCGATAGCGTGCTGGTGATGAGCGTCAATCCGGGATATGGCGGGCAAGCGTTCGAACCGGTTGCGCTCGAAAAGCTGCGCGCACTTTCCGCGCGTTCCGGCGAGCGTCCTCTCCTGGAAATCGACGGTGGCATTCATGCCGAAACGATCGGCGCCGCCTCGGCGGCCGGCGCCGAACTGTACTCGGTCGGATCCGCGATTTTTCACGCCCCCGATTACCGCACCACGATCGCCAACTTGACGCACACGGCGCAGCAGCAGCGCAAGCAAACATGAGAAGCTCGCCCGCGGCCTCCCGATTAAGAATTGGCACTGCACTAAAGACCAATACCCCATGCTAAAGATCATCGTGATTCGCCCCGGTGCGTCCGACTACGCCGACCAGGGGAGAATACAAGGCACGCTCGACGTGCCACTCAACGAACACGGCAAGTCCGAAGTCGCGCGACTCACACAAGAGTTGGCCGGCAGCAAGATCGAAGCGATTTACAGTCCCAAATGTGAACCGGCCCACGCCACGGCCGAGAGGATTGCCGAGGCCCTGCACCTGAAGCACAAGGCCTTGCGCGATATGCAAAACCTCAACCATGGCCTCTGGCAGGGGATGTGCATCGACGAGGTCAAGCGGCGCCAGCCCACGGTCTATCGCCAATGGCAGGACCAGCCCGGTTCGGTGCGGCCCCCCGAGGGAGAAACCCTGGCCGAAGCGACTGAACGGGTCGATCGTGTGGTTGAGAAGCTGCTCAAGCGGCACCGCGAAGGGGTCATCGCAATCGTCCTGCCGGAACCGCTCGCGTCTTTGCTCAAAGTGCGTTTGCACCAAGGCAAACTGGGTGATTTGTGGCAAGCGACGGCCAGCCATGGGAACTGGGAATTGCTGGAAATAACGCCGGAAAACGTGTCGTAAGCCAGCCGTCCCGCCTGCTGACATGCCTGCAGATGCGGAGCGCCTTGCGGGCTGTACGGGGTGCAAAGGGGCGCAGGGGTGGCCGAGGAGTAGAAATCACCTGCCGGGCGGGGCGCGAGGCCCGGCCGCGGCGGGGCAGACTCGGGATTACACAGTCTCGCGAACCTGCTACGATTGGCAACGAACTATGCGACCAGAAACTACGCCATCGTCGATCGGGAGCGTTCCCTTGACCACTGGGAAGTCTGAATTGCAGGCCGACCAGCCCAGCGTGAAGCATCCCAAACGCGGGGTGCCCGAGGGGCTGTGGAAGCGTTGCCCGGGCTGCCAGCGGACGATCTTCCGCAAAGAGGCCGACAAGCGGATGGGGGTCTGCCCCGAGTGCGACTACCACTGGTACGTTCCGGCTCAGGAGCGGATTCGGCAGTTGCTCGATGATGGCACCTTCGAGGAATGGTTCAACCAACTCGAGCCGACCGACCCCCTGGGCTTCGCTGACAAAAAACCGTACCGCGACCGGCTCAAAGAGGAACAGGCCCGCACCGGGTTGCGCGACGCGGCCGTGGTCGGCTCGGGCATGATCCGTGCCCGCCGCGTGGCTTTCGGCGTGACGGATTCGGCCTTCATCATGGGCAGCATGGGGGCCGTGGTCGGCGAAAAGCTGACACGCACCATCGAGCGAGCTACGGTCGAACACTTGCCGTTGATCATCGTCAGCGGCTCTGGCGGCGGGGCACGCATGCACGAGGGGATTTTTTCTCTCATGCAGATGGCCAAGGTCTCGGCGGCGCTAGCGCGCTTCGACGCCGCCGGGGGTTTGTTCATCTCGGTCCTCACGAACCCGACGATGGGGGGCGTGGCGGCCAGCTTTGCCTCCTTGGGCGATGTGGTGTTTGCCGAACCGCGTGCCTTGATCGGCTTTGCCGGTCCCCGCGTGATTCAGGCGGCCATCCGCATCGAGCTGCCGAAGGGATTCCAAACCAGCGAGTTTCTGCTGGAACATGGTTTCATTGACCGGATCGTGCGCCGCTCGGACCTGAAGAGCGAGATCGCCCGCACGATCGACTACTGCGGCAAATAGCTGACCGAATCCGACGGTGCGTCGATTCCGCCACGCCGTGATTGCCTTGATGCATTCGCACAGGCGACCTAGAGTGAATGTCGGAAGCCGGCGCGCGCCGGCCGCGGACATCGTTTCACTTTTGCAGCGCGCTTCTCGATGGGACTTTTGGACGGCCTGAAGTCGGTCCTTACAGGCGGCCGCGTCGACGTG
>CAMFLN010000130.1 GCA_945957305.1 uncultured Planctomycetaceae bacterium
TGGATCGAATGGTGCAAAATCCGGATTAAAAAGCAGTAGGAACTGCATGATTTCACATTAACACGAGATGGCGAACGATGCCGCGATTTGTTATTCCTCAACTCCTTCGGGCATTGTCCATCGCCGCCTCGAGCTCTGCGGCCGTGGAGATGTCAGAATAGGTTAGGTCCAGCGAATTGTCACTGGTGACCATGCGTAGCGGAACGCCCAAGAACTTTTGAATCAGTAACGCCGCCCTAATCGCCGGCCCCCAGGCAAACGATAAAGAAATCGTGCTGGCGTCTCCGCTAAGTCGAATTGTCGACCACGCACCGGGTTCTGTGTACTGACATTCGAGGAGCGCACCGCCCGGCTCATCGAATCGCAGGTCCTTAAAATCGGCACACGAACGAAACGCGCGTTCGACAGCCATGGGGTCGAAGGGCGTAAGGTCCGGCTTGAAGAGTAATAGCTTTTGCATTGTTAAATCCAAGCCCGACGCATGCCTGTCGCAAAGTCAGACAATCGCGAATCCGCCATGACAACGCGACAGACAGGCGATCGTTTAGTAGCTCCCGCCAATGGCAACTTCACGGTTTCTGTGCATTTTCGATCGCGGCTTCAAGCTCTTCCACCGATTGTATGCCAGAGAATATCAGATCGAAGCTGTTGTCGTCATCGATCATTCTGATAGGTACGCCTAGGTGTTTTTGGACCAAGATCGCAGCCTTTAGCGCTGCCCCTGAAGTGTGGTCAATTGTAATCCCGGCGGCGTCACAGCTGAGGCGAACAAAGGTCCAATCGTCTGGTTCGATATATTGACATTCGATCAGGGCGCCTCCGGGCTCACTGTTTCGTAGATGCGTGAAAGAATCGCACGAACGCAACGCCCGTTCGACTGCGCTGGGGTCAAAAGGGGAGAAATCCGGATTCACTAGGATGAGAAATTGCATATTTCGCAAGAGTACTCCTAGCGCGCCATTTTCATGCAAATGCCCAGGCTAGGAAAGAATCCGCGCGCGGCACACAACTCGAACTACTCCGTGCCCGGGATTTTGAACTGCAAGCACTCATCGCGAACGAGCAAAAGCCGTGAGCAGCAAGTAACTCGTGAAGAGCCCGTATGCAGTGCATTGGACCCTAACGACGGTTGCTCGTGGCCGCTAACTCGTTCGCGCGTTATCGATCGCGGCTTCAAGCTCCTCAACCGAGACGATATCAGAAAATGTCAGATCGAAGTTATTGTCGTCATTGACCATTCGCAACGGCACTCTCAAATACTTTTGGATCAAGAATACGGCATGGAGTGCCGCACTCGCGGAGTGGTCGATGACGATCGTTTCGGCGTCGCCGCTTAGCCGAACAAACGTCCAATCATTTTCTTTGCAAAACTGACACTCAATCAGAGCGCCGCCAGGCTCGTTAGTTCGTAGGTGTGAGAACCCAGGAGATGATCGAAACGCCTGCTCCACGCTGTCGGGGTCGAACGGCGTCAAATCTGGCTTAAAAACTAGTAGTTTTTCCACGTCAGCCTCGCACTGTTAGATGGCAAGCCGCACCGTACCAGGCACTCCTGTTGCCTTCAGCTTTCCTCCACACAGCGCTTTCGCGTCAGGCGTGTCGGTGATAATTCATTACGCGCCCGGTATTTTGAACTGCAGACACTGACCGAGCAAAAGCCGACGGCGGCAGGTAAGCAGGGCGCAAGATCGCAGCTCACCGCCTCCTCGCATTGTCGATTGCTGCTTCGAGCTCCTCGACCGATTGAATGTCCGAGAATGTCAGATCGAAACCATTGTCATCATCGAACATGCGAATCGGCACACCAAGATGCTGTTGGATCAAGAGGGCCGCCTTCAATGCCGCACCCCAGGTGTTTTTAATCGAAATTGCCTCAGAGTCTGAGCCAAGCCGAATCGTAGTCCAGTTATCCGGTTCAATATAATCACATTCGAAAAGCGCCCCCCCAGGATCGTCAGTCCGTAATGGAGTAAATGCAGCACACGAACGAAAGGCACGCTCGACCATGTGTGGATCGAATGGTGCAAAATCCGGATTAAAAAGCAGTAGGAACTGCATGATTTCATGTAACTCCTAGATCGCGATCCTAACTGTACCAGGAACTCCTACCTCTTTCAGCAATCCTTCAAAGAATGCTCTGGACTCCGGCGTGTTCGTGATGATCTCGATCGATTTAAAGGGTGCTTCGCCGCTTTGAATAATTGTCCGCACGCGGAGTAGCTCGTCACGCGCTTCTTTTGTCGCTTTCTCCCTCACAGGCCCGTAGCACGAAGAACCTGGTACGTATGGACTGGAGTTCACGTTACCGACATGCTTCGCCTCGAGAATTTTCGTGCCTCTATAGCCATCAATATCGAAATGTTTGCCGCCGCCCGAGATTCTATAATTGTGTGGCCCAGTTTGCGCTATCTCATACCGATTAGCGGGTGACTTGGTTGGCGTGGGTGATCGTGGACATCGTTGTATGTACGCTTCAACTTTCTCAAGCTGCGCCGCGGACCCTGCTTTGCTCAGTCCTTGCGCTGCTTTGGCGTTTGCCGCGAGTCCGATCGCACCGGCCGCGAACTTCAGGCCGTTCTCCAGATTGATGCCGTTTTGGCTGGCGTCGTAAGCCCCCTGAACAACGCCCACGGCATTGCCGGCCGCATCGTAGGCGACCAGCGCGCCGCTCGCGCCGCGTGCAACGGCACCTCCGTTATTCAGTGCTGCGGCAATGCCACTTGTGCCCACGGCGACCAATACCTGGCCGCTTGCGGTGGCGATCGCCACCGCGGTATCGTATCCATTCTCTCGATCTTCCTTGGTGACGCCGATCAGTTCTAATTGGCTATCGCTCAGTCCCAGAGTCGCGGCATTCTTGACCGCAGTGACTGTGCCGTTGACGATCGCCTTGCTGCCAGTCTTCAAACCAGCGCCGGCTGCTGCAATGACGTCCTTCGTCAACTGAGCGGCGCCGTGAATCTTGACAGCAAGCCGGCTGGAGCGGCTTAACTCGGGCGTCATTCCGCCTGTCAGCTCACCGATCAACTGATTGCGCCGTAGAACCGAACCCAGAAACCCGGGGCTTTCGCCGCCTCCCTTCGGCGCAAACTCGCCCCCCTGTGAACTTCCCGCTGGCTGACGCGGATGATCGGCTTCATTCCATTCGCTCAAGCCAAGACCATGGGTGGACGCGCGATCGGCAATTCCGCGCGATTCAGCCTCAACGCGTTGCAATGCACGAAGCTGCTCCTCGGCGCGCGTGCAGATTCCGGCAGCCCACTCGAGATTGTCACGTTAGAGGCGTGCCTGGTCTTCCGCATATACAAGGTCGCGAAGCTCGTCGGCAGCGCGCGTAGAGATCGCAGCTAATCGTTCGAGCTCGGCTCTCTTTGCTCGTGCCTGAGTGTCCGCTCTAACGATCTTCGGAATTGGCCTGGCGAGGATCTGGTGCGCGAACAGCCAGGCGGACGGCGACGCGCCTTGCTCCTTTTCGCCATACTTCATGGACCACCTGATACGTGATGGCAAAAAAATAAGCCCGCAGTCGGCACGCGCTTCAAGAAAGCGCACACTGACTACGGGCTCTGCGAATACTCGCTGGCAGGTCGTACTCGACCCGGTCGAGCTCTTAGGATACCCCGGCCACTTCAGGTGACCGCGCTCAGCGGTAGCGTTGCTGAACGCGTGTCACAATAGCGCAAGGCCAAGGCGAATTCAATCGCAGAATTAGGCCATGAGGGCGAACAAGAATGGTCACTGATCGCTCAGCCAATTTCTGCTCCTGGGCGGTCGTTGAGCCTACCCTAACGATTTCAGCGGGAAGAAAACAAGACAAAGATTACCAATCCGCAGATGACGCAGATTAGAAGACACACTGAGCAATTCGTTAGCACGCCTTTCGAAAAGTTTTCAACCCCAACCCTTCAAGTCTCATCATTCCCCATCTGCGTCCTCTGCGTCATCTGTGGATGAACACGACTATTTCTTACTGCCAGGCTCCCTGCACCATGTGCGCCACTGGCTTTGCTAGTGTGAAGATACTGCTCCGCAACCGGCTACTGACCACTGTCTACCGGCTACGATTTTCTGACTACCGCTTACCGCTCTTCCGCCGGATGCGTCTGCGGAAATGTCAGCGACACGATCGTAAAGCCCACGGCCGCGGCCAGCATCAGGGCTGTAAAGAACCAGTAGTAGTCCGCACCGGGCAGCTTGCTTGAACCGTCTTCGTTCTGAATCCACGTGTTCACCAAGGCTGTCACGACATTCCCCAGCGAAACGGACAAGAGCCAGATCGACATCACGACAGATTTCATGCTCTTGGGCGCCACGGTATATGAGAACTCGAGCCCGGTGATCGACACCATCACCTCGGCCGCGGCGAGCACGACATAGGCCAAAGCTTGCCAGCCGATGTGCGGCGTCTGTCCGGCGGTGATCCAAGTCTCAATGACGGCCGAGATGACGAACGAGAGCGCCGTGATGAACAGGCCGATGGCGATCTTGCGGACAGGCGTCAAACGATAGAACCGATTCACCGCTGGATAGACCACGTACGAGAACAACGGAATGAATAGCAGAATCAACAATGGATTGAGCGTGTGAATCTGCGCCGGCAGCCATTCTTTGCCAAAGGCGTGGCGATCCATGTTCTTCGCCTGCAGCACCCAGGCCGAGCTGCTTTGGTCGTACAGGCTCCAGAAGATGGCCACGAACAAGGTCACGACGACCGGCGTCCGCAAGGCGCGCAAGCCCGCGGGCGTGAACGCCTCGCGCAGGAAATTCAGACCCGAGGGGGGCGCATGAACGAACTTGTGGCGCCCCAGCCAGAAGACGAAGGTTGCCAATCCCATCAAGATGCCCGGCACGGCAAAGGCGACGTGCGGCCCGTAGTGGGCCAGCAATTCGGGAATCAAGATCGTGGAAAAGAGGGAACCGAAGTTGATCGAAAAATAAAACCAGGAATAGACGCGTTCCATCAAGTGCTGGTTGCGCGGCCCGAATTGATCCCCCACGACGGCCGACACGCACGGCTTGATGCCGCCGGCCCCGAGAGCGATCAGCGTCAGCCCGGCCATCAGTCCTATGCGTGTCGCATCGAGCGACAGCACCAGATGCCCCAAGCAGTAAATCAACGACACCCAAAAAATTGTGCGGTATTTTCCCAGCAGTCCATCGGCCAGCAGTGCCCCTAGAACGGGAAAGAAGTACACGCCTGCACTGAACCACGAGTAGTACGCTTTGGCCTCGTCCCCCGTCATCAGGTCCAATTCGCCCTGATGGTTGAGCAGGTGCTCGGTCATGAATACGACGAGGATCGAACGCATCCCGTAGTAACTGAACCGCTCGGCCGCTTCGTTGCCGATGATGTACGGGACGCCGCTAGGCATCCCCTCGGTATCTTCCGGCACGGTGCGATACGTTTGCGACATCGACCAGGCTTCCTCAAGTTCAAATTTCGTAGAGCCAGTGCTGCATCACAACTTGCGCAGGCGTCGAGCGTTCGCGAATCGTCGCACAACGTCCCTTGCTGTCAAGTGCGTCAAGTGCCTGCACGACGCTCCACCCCGATTTGCCAAGAAATCTATAATTCCGCCTCGACGGTTTCCTGAAGATCGTCGATGGGTAGTTCGAGCGCGTTCCAATCCGCGCCGAGCGCCGCCGTGATCGAAACCTTCTCCTGCGTCATTGGGTGGCGGAAGGCCAATGTCCGACCGTGCAATGCGATCGCGCGCAGCCGCTCGTCGTCAAACTGTTCGCCGAAGGGAGTTTGCGAGCCATACAATCGATCGCCGAGCACCGGAAAGCCGCGCGACGCCGCCTGCACGCGAATCTGATGCGTGCGGCCGGTTTCGAGTTCAATCGCCAGCCACGTGCCCCAGCTACGTCGAGCGAGCACGCGATAGTGCAGCACCGCCTCGCGTCCCTCGGGATGATCGGCGGCGACGATTTCAGCGCGGGGCTCGCCCGGCACTTTGCGGAGGAAATCGTTCCAGGTGCCGGCATCCGGCATGACGTCGCCAGCCACGCAGGCCCAATACACCTTGCGCACCAAGCGTCCCTCGAACTGTTCCGAAATGCGCCGCGCTGCGCGAGCATGCCGTGCAAAAACCAGCGCCCCGGAGACCGGCCGATCCAACCGGTGCGGCACGCCCAGATACACATTACCCGGCTTGTTGTCGCGCTCTTTGATCCAGGTCTTGATGCGCAGTTCCAGGCTATCGATCCCGGGGGGCGCCTGCGTCAACAGCCCTGCCGGCTTGCGTACGACCAGCACCGGCCCGGCCTCGTATAAAACGTCGACAGCAGAATCGCTCATGCGTGCCAGTGTAACGCAAAGCGGGCCGCGCACGAGGAGGACGAGCCGCATACTCTAGGGCCAAGGTCCACCCCCTTTGGCGACTCGCCGCCGGTCAGACTACAATTGTCCCAGAGCCCAGCTTCGCCGCCTTTGCCCCTGCCGGTCCGACTTCGTATGCCGCGATCGTTGACACAATTTCCCTGCCGACTCACCGCGGCGCTGGCCGTGGTTCTCGTTCTGGGCGCGCCGGCATCACGCAGTCTGGCTGACGGCAATCGGCTGGCCTATCTCGATGCCACTGATCCGTATTATGTCTCGCGCGAGCTGCCGGTGCTCTCCACGCCGCAATGGATCGGCGAACCGGGGGTCGAGGCTGTGGTCGTGCTGGCCATCGACGACATGCGCGGCCACGAGAAATGGGAAGCTTACCTGCGGCCGATCCTCGAACGTCTGAAAAAAATCGACGGTCGAGCGCCGGTCAGCATCATGACCAACGACATCAAGCCCGACGAGCCGCACCTGCAGCGTTGGCTGGCCGAGGGGGTCAGCCTCGAAACGCACACGGCGACTCATCCCTGCCCGTTGTTGGCGAAGGGGGATCTGGCCGCGGCGAAGGACAGCTATGACCGATGTGTCGATCGCATGGCGGCCATTCCGCGCAGTCGTCCCGTCGCCTTTCGCATGCCCTGCTGCGATTCTCTGAACACCGTCAGCCCGCGGTTTTTCAGCGAGATCTTCAACGGGGCCTCGCCGGCGGGCAACTTTCTGGCGATCGACTCCTCAGTCTTTCAACTTTTCACGCCGAGCGACCCCAGCTTGCCGCGCGAGACCGTGTTCGATGCGGCGGGGCACGAGCGCTTCCGACGTTATTTGCCGGCTGACCGGTCGTTCGTCAATCGCATCGACGACTACCCCTATCCCTATATCATCAATCGCCTGTGCTGGGAGTTCCCCTGCGTCGTGCCCAGCGATTGGGAAAGCTTTCATCTGCAAGGCGCGAACAGTCCGCAGCTGGTTGCCGACCTGAAAGCGGCGCTCGACGCCACGGTGGCCAAGCAAGGTACTTTCAATTTCGTTTTCCATCCGCACGGCTGGATCAAGAGCGAACAGGTCATTGAATTGATCGACCACGCCG
>CAMFLN010000131.1 GCA_945957305.1 uncultured Planctomycetaceae bacterium
GCCCATGATCGAGCTGTCGCATCTCGTCGGCAGCGTGGCGGGCATGGGCCTGTTGCTCCTGGCGCGCGGACTGCTTGAACGGCTGGACGCCGCCTATCACCTGTGCGTGGGACTGCTGACGGCCGGGATTGTCGTGTCGCTTTTCCGCGGCTTCAATCTCGAAGAGGCGTTGATCCTCTCCCTGATGCTTACGGCACTGTTGCCGTCGCGACGCTACTTTGATCGACGGGCCTCGCTCTTGCACGAAGTCTTGACGCCCGGCTGGATCACTTCCATCGCGCTGGTGTTCTTGGGCGCTTTATGGCTCGCGATCTTTTCTCACAAGCATGTCGAATATGCGCACGCGCTGTGGTGGCGTTTTGCCCTGAGCGACGAAGCTCCACGTTCGCTGCGGGCGATGGTTGGCGCCGCAGCGGTGTTGGTCGTGGCCGGCCTGGCGCGGCTGCTGCGCCCGGCTGATCCGCGCGAGCACGCCCCTGACGCCGAGGAACTGGCTGCCGCGGCACAACTAGCGGCTGCGTCGCCGCGCACGACGGCCTATTTAGCCCTGTTGGGCGACAAGTCCTTGTTATTCAATGAGCAGCGTACGGCTTTTGTGATGTACGCGATCGAAGGAACGAGTTGGGTCGCACTCGGCGACCCCGTCGGGCCGCAGGCTGAAGGGCACGAGTTGGCCTGGCGCTTCCGCGAGCTGTGCGATCGGCACGGAGGTGTGCCGGTGTTTTACCAGGTTTCTGCTGAGCATCTGCCGCTGTATCTCGAGTTGGGGCTATCACTGCTAAAGTTAGGAGAGGAAGCCCGCATCCCGCTGGCCACGTTCAACCTCGAAGGGAGCGCCAAACGCGGACTGCGGCAGGGAATGCACAAGGCGCAACAAGCTAACTTGCGTTTCGAAGTCATTCCGCAACAAGGCGTCGACGCCACGTTGGCCGAGCTTCGCCAAGTTTCCGACGAGTGGCTGGCGACCCGCCAAGCTCAAGAAAAGGGCTTCTCACTCGGTTACTTTCGTGAAGATTACCTGCGGAACTTCCCTGTTGCCGTGGTGCGACATGAAGAAAGCATCGTCGGCTTTGCCAATGTGCTCGCAGGCGCGCAGAAATACGAGTTGTCCGTGGACCTGATGCGTTATCGCCCGAACGCCCCCGCGGCCGTGATGGACTACCTGTTTGTGCAATTGATGCTCTGGGGACAAACCGAGGGCTACGAGTGGTTCAACCTCGGCATGGCCCCCTTGTCGGGCCTCGACGTCGGGCCGCTGGCCCCCCTGTGGAACCATCTGGGCACACTCGTTTTTCGCCACGGCGAGCATTTCTACAACTTTCAGGGGTTGCGCCAGTACAAGGAGAAATTCGCTCCGCAGTGGGAGCCGCGTTACCTGGCCTCGCCCGGAGGCTTGCGACTGCCACGTATTCTCACGAATGTCGCAACCCTGATTTCCGCCGGCTCAACTCGCAAAACCGAGTGAGGCACCACCGCATCGCCCCCGACCTGGCCTGTCACGGGCCTTCTTGCGCATCGAGCTTGTCGCGGCGAGCCGTTCCGCTCTACCATCGGAGTTACCAACGGCATACCTTCGCGGAACAGAGAACTCTTAGCCAGCCACGCTCGCACGATGTCCCCTACCCCCTTGCACCAGCCCAAGAACTTATACGACTCGGTGATTACCGAGACGATTGCGCTGGATGTCGGGCAAGATGAAATCGTGCAGTTGCTGCTGGCCATGGGGCGCGCGTTGCACGAATTGGGGCAAGCCTCGCACAAGGTCGAGCGGACCCTGGTCCGCGTGGCCGAGAGTTTTCACATCCCCCTGCAAGTGTTTGTGGTGCCCACCGGGCAGTTCTTGTCGATCTTGCGACCGCTGGGCCCAGTCACATTCGTGTTGCGCGTGCAGTCAGGCGGGATCGACCTTGATCGATTGTCGCAATTGATGCGGATTGCCGACCGCTTGACGCGGGGCTCGCTCACGCCGGTCGCCGCGCGGGCTAAGATCGACGCGATCATGCAACGGCCGCCGCGCGGCCGGTTGGCAACAGTGCTGGCCTACACGCTCAGCGCAGCCCCCTTCTCTGTTTTCTTTCGTGGCGGTTGGATCGAGCTCGTGGTGTCGACCTGCGTCGGCCTCGCCGTAGGGTTGTTGGCCGTGCTGTTTTCGCGGGTGCGCAACAACGGACGAGCCTTCGAGCTGGTCGCAGCCACGGCGGCGGCCTTCATCGCCGGGTCGGCGGACGAAATCCTGGGCGAATACGGCGGCTGGATTCCCTTGGCCGCGGGACTGATCGTGTTATTGCCCGGGATCATGTTGGTCGACGCCCTCGAAGAGCTGGCCAGTGGTCAGCTCACCGCAGGGGCCAGCCGGCTGGCGGGTGTCGGGGTCGTGTTTCTCGCTCTCACGCTCGGCGCCGTCACCGGTTATCAAGTGGCCGAACTGTGGCCAAAAATTCGCGAGGTCGAAGCGGCCCACCTGCCCGAATGGTTTTTACTGCCGGCCTTGGGCATCGTGGCTGTGGGTTCGACGTTGCGCTTCCGCGCGGCGCCCAGCGACCTGTGGGTGATCTTTGGCGCCTCGACGCTGGCGCTTGTCGGCTCGCGTATCGGCACCATGTATGCCGGCGAACTGGCAGGCCCGTTCTTGGCCGCCACACTCTTGGGAATCGCCGGCAATTTCTATGCCCGCGCCAGTCGCCGCGCGGCCGAGTTGGTCATCGTGCCGGGTATCGCCTTATTGGTGCCAGGCTCGATCGGCTATCGGAGCCTGGAAGCATTTCTCAGCCAGGATACCGATCACGGTGTGGATTCCGCGTTCCGGATGTTCCTGGTGGGCATCGCGCTCGTGGCCGGATTGCTGTTCAGCAACTCGCTGATCGGCGAACGCAGCTCAAGCTGACAGGCAGCTTTGCCGTGATCTTCAAGCGCGCCGCTATTCCGCCAGGTCCCCTGCCCCCTCGGGCGGTTCGCGATGGCCGTAGAAGCTGTACAAGACAGGAATCAAGTTGAACATCAACAGCGTCGTGACCATTCCCCCCACGACGACGATGGCCAGCGGGCGTTGCGATTGTGCGCCGATCTTGGTCGATAACGCGGCGGGCAACAGCCCGAGGATCGCCGTGAGTGCCGTCATGGTCAGCGGGCGAATGCGATGTTGTGCTCCGGTGCGGATCGCGCTCACCAGCGGTATGCCCGAGGCACGCAGGGCGTTGAACGAAGAGACGAGCAGCAGCCCGTTCATCACGGCGACGCCCAAGATCGAGACGAAGCCCACAGCCGCCGAGACGTTGAAGTTCAGCCCGGTGAGCCACAAGGTCCACACGCCACCCATGGACATGATGGCGACGTTGGCCAGCACGACGATCGCGTCGAGGAGCGATCGGAACGCCAGGTAAAGCATGACCATGATCAGCACCATCGCCAGTCCGACGATGATCGCCATGCGTTGTTCGGCTTCTTGCATTTGCTGGAACTCGCCGCTCCACACCGCGCGGTAGGGACTTTTCAACAGGCTGGCGGTTTTTGCCTGCGCCTCGGCCACGGCGCTGGCCAGGTCGCGGCCGCGCACGCCAAACTTAACGGCAATCAATCGGCTCCCTTGCTCGCGCGAAATGATGGCCGCTCCGGGGCGTACGAAGCTGGCTTGCGGATCCGGCACCCCGTAAGCATTGGTCGGCGTCACCAGGTCCTTCAGCCGCCGACGAGGCACCCGGCTGACGCTACCCCCCGTGGCGCTGTAGTAGCTGCCGGTCATGCTGGGGCGCGGCGCACTGGTACCGACCGTCGAGAGCGTCCCCGAGGTGGCGCTGTCAGGAGCCGCGGGAATGTTGTTCTTCACGACGTCGACCGGGATGTCGAGAATTTGCTCCTCGGTCTGCCGCAATTCGCTGGGCCAGCGCAGCGTCACGTCGAAGGAGCGCTCGCCTTCGACCATATCGGTGAAGGGCTTGCCACCGACGGCCGTCTGAATCACGTCTTCCACGTCGGCCACGCTGACGCCCCACAAGGCGCATTTTTCACGATCGACGGGGAACGCCAGATTCGACTGTCCACGTATATGAAACACGCCCGGATCGACGATGCCGGGAATCGTCGACAGAGTGGCATTGAATTCGGCGGCCAGTCGTTCGAGCTCATCGAGCTGCGGCCCGATAATTTTGACCGAGTTTTCGCCTTTGACACCCGAGAGCGACTCCATGACGTTATCGCGAATCATTTGCGAGAAGTCCCAGCTGATTCCGACCAAGTTGCGCGAAAGCTCCTGGTTCATGTCGCGAATCAGCTCTTCCTTCGTTCGCCGCCGGCCGTCGATGACCGGCCACTCGTCCGGCGGAAAGAGCGGCACAAAACACTCGACGTTGTAATAGCCCGTCGGATCGGTACCGTCGTCGGGGCGGCCAATCTGTGAGGTGACCAGCCGCACCTCGGGATACTTGGCCATGATGTGGCGGGCCACTTTCGATTTCTCAAAAGCCTCGGCCAGCGAAACATTCACGGGGAACGTGCCACGCACGATCATGTTCCCTTCCTCCAACTCGGGCATGAACTCGCGCCCGAGAAACGGGAGGTAGCAGATCGTGCCCACAGTGATAAAGGCAAAGAAGGTCATCGTCGCAGCGCGATGTTTGAGCAACAAATCGAGCTCGGCGATCTTGAAGGTCTTCAGCGCACGCACCAGCACGTTGTCGTGTGCTGGCTTGAGATGCTTGAAGAGGAGCGAACAGAGCACGGGCGAAACCGTCAGCGCGAGCACCAAGGCCCCGGCCAGCGCAAAGGCATAGGTGTCCGCCATCGGACCGAAGATTTGCCCCTCGGGACCGGTCATCGTGAACAGCGGCAACATCGCGCAGATCATGATGATGGTCGAGAAGAACAGGCTGCGCTCGACCTCGCGCGAGGCGCGGAGGATGCGGTCCTTCAGCGGCAAGTTCGCGTTCTCACCGGCACTGAGCCGGCGGTAGATGTTCTCGACCATGATCACCGAGGAATCGACGATAATGCCGAAGTCGACAGCTCCGATCGACAACAGGTTGGCCGACTTCCCCCGCAAAAACAGCACAGCAAAGGCGAAGAGCAGCGCCAAGGGTATGTTCAACGCTACGATCAGCGCGGCGCGAATATTGCTGAGAAACATCAGTAGAATGACCGAGACCAGCAACATGCCGACGACGAGATTTTCGCGCACTGTTTCGGTCGTCACGCCAATCAATCGCGAACGATCGTAGAACGGCATGATCTGCACGCCCGGCAACAAGCGCCCCGGCGTCGTGTTCAGTTCCTGAATCTTGGCCAGCACGTCGGTCAGAGCCGGGATCGATTGCTCCCCCTTGCGCAGCAGGATGATCCCCTGCACTTCGTCATCCTCGTCGGTCCACTGGCGTTTACCTTGTTGATCCAGCAGTTCTTCGCCATGTTCGTCCAGGACGGGCCTGGTCATGGCCAGTCGTCCTTGGCGCGTTTGATGATTGACGACGACCCCGCGCTCGCCGAGGGCGCCTCCGGATTTGACCGGCCCCCCTTCGACCACGTGTTCGACGCGAATCGGCACGTTGTTGTTGGCCGCGATGACGATGCGGCGAATCTCTTGGATGCGGCGATTCTCCTCGGAACGCAGATAGGCCGCGGCCTCCTCGGGCGTTTTCATTTCCATCGCCACGAGCATGGGGTCTTCGCCCCCACCGATCAAACCAATGCCGCGAACAATCTGGATCGCGTCTCCTTGGACGACGTAGTCGCCCCCCACGTTGGCGTTGCTTTCCTTGACCGCATCTTGCAACTGCTGCAACGTGATGCCGTATTCCTTCAGCCGGTCAGGATCGGGGCGAATTTCGTAGCGTTTGACTTCGCCGCCGGTGCTAACCACTCCGGCGATGCGCGGGACACGGCGCAGTTCCCGTTGCAGGGTCCAGTCTTGCAATGACTTCAGGTCGTTGAGCGTATAGATGGGCCGGCCATGCGAGTCCTTGGGGCCAACCAGCGTATAGCGCACGATTTCGCCAATAGGAGAAGCCGGCGAGATTTGCGGCGTAACGCCGGGCGGCAGCTCGACCGATTGCAAGCGATTGATGACTTGCTGCCGCGCTTTTTCATAGTCGACGCTATATTCGAACTGATTGCGCAAATGCGACAGTCCGAACATCGATTTCGCGCGGGTGTACTTTAAACCCGGAATTCCGGCGAGCGCGACTTCCAGCGGAATCGTGACTTGCCGTTCGATCTCTTCGGCCGACGCGCCCGGATACTGAGCGACAACTTCGACAATGGCCGGGGCTGGATCGGGATAGGCCTCGACGTTCACGTGTGTGAACGCGTAGCCGCCGACCAAGGTCAGCGCAATGGCTACCAAGATCACCACAACGGGGCTATTCAGGGCCCATTGGACGAGTTTGGCTACCATGGCGATTCGTCCGTCGAAGGTCGTGCTTGCGCGCCCGCAGATCCATTTACGTTCGACATCGCGCGGTACATAAGTCTCGCAAGCCGCTGTTACCGCACCGGCCGCGAACGCGAGCGCGACCTGCAATCGTGCGGGCTAATCAATTCAATTGTTGGTTGGTTCTGCCAAGGGACGCAGCGTTTGTGGCGCCTGGGCCTGAACCTGGGGCTGAGCAGCCTTGAGCACAGTTAGTTCAGCATTGAGTTCCAAAACACCCGAGGCCAAGACCCGCTCGCCGCTTTTCAGCGGCTGGGCGCCCGCGGCGCGCTCGGCCTCGTTCGGTTCGCTACGGATGCACACTTTGCCGGGGATGCGGCTCGTGATCGCTGCCAGCCGGCGAGTGAACTGATCGGGGTGCTCGTTATCTTGCACAAAGACCGCGGCGAGGCTGCCATCTTCGATCACGGCCTTGGCCGGCACCGCAACCATGGCGGGATCGGCCTGCAGGGCGATTGTCGCTGTGACGAATTGCCCTAGGTTCATCCGCCCGCTGGTGTTGTCCAGAATCCCCATCACGGTCCCTGTATGATCGGCCGGATCGATAAATCCGCCGACGATTTCGAACTTGCCAGAAACCGGCTCATCGAACGGATCGCTCTTGAGATCGATCTTCCACACTCGTCTTTCGGGGGCGAGGTGGCGCAGCGTGGGGAGGTCTTCTTCGTAGACTCGTGCCAAGATGCGCACATGGCGGGTGTCGGCCACCTTGAACATGTCGTCCGAGGGATCGACCAGGTCGCCGACATTGAAATTCTTTTCTAGGATCTGGCCGTCGATCGGCGAGCGCAATTCGGTATTGGCCCAACTCTTTTCGATCGATAAATCCTTGCGCTTTTCACGCGTCTCGTTCTCCGCACCTTCGTCGGCCCGGTCTTCCCGGGCGTCGTCTGCATCATCGGAATCACGATCCTGCGGCTTTTTCTTTTCCAGCTTCTCCGCCTCGCGATAGACGACCTCCAGGTCCTTCTCGCGCAGTCCCCACGA
>CAMFLN010000132.1 GCA_945957305.1 uncultured Planctomycetaceae bacterium
CCCGCGGCGACGATTCTTTGGCCGTCAGCCGCTAGCACCAGGGGCGCCACGGCCGCCACGGTGCGATCACCGAAATGCGCAAGCGCCGGCTCGGCCCAGCCTTCAGAGACTTCGGCGCCGCACCGCAAGACATGCACAACAGGCGATTGGCACAAGTGTACGGCGCGCTCCAGCCGCTCCACGGTGCTACTGTTGCCAGCAGCCGGAACGAGACGGATTTCGCCCGCCAGATTGTAGGGATCCTGGTAGCCATCGTTGTGAACAACGATGATCTCGCAGTCCGCCGGGCGGTTCTGCAAGACGGAAACCAGGGTCGCTTCCAGGAGTTTGTCGTCGTGCGCCGCGATGAGGATCGAGAGTTTTGGCACGTGCGTGCTTCCTTGCCGCACTCGCCACGGAGGAATACGCCGTAGCACCGACGAAGAGTCAGGCGGTGCGTTGTTCCGAACGGCTTCGGCGTCGCGTCACGCCCGGATTGGAGTAATCCGACCTGGCGTGACAGGGCCTGCTGGCATTCCGCGGCGAGTATGTCGCTGTGGGCCCCTGCAGGTTTTACTCGGCTCTTCAGGGGAGCGAAATTCACCGGTTACCGCAAGAATCCTCCGCCGCATCATCCTCGCCAGTCGGCAAACTCAACCACGTTAGCCCAGGGACCTGGCCGCCTGTGGCAAAATGCCCTCGTGGCATTTTTTCCACCTCGCGAGGTGCGAAGCACGGCTTTGCACGGCTCGCAAAATAACGACCTTCGTCGTCATTGCGGGAGCGCATCCATGCCACCGCCCAGCCCGTCGAATTTCTCAACAGGCTGCTAGGCGATCCCAGGCGGGGTGACGACTGACGCTTCTTCTTCGTCGAGCGGTTTGACGTCGGCCGAGACCGTCATGATGTGCGCCCCGCCACCGACGAACACGCCGTTGATGGGGCAAACGTCGGCGTAATCTCGTCCCCAGGAAATCGTGATGTGCTGCGTGTCCACGAGCGCGTTGTTTGTGGGGTCGACATCGATCCAACCGAGCGGTCCGCAAAACACCGCCACCCAGGCGTGCGACGCATCGGCTCCCACCAAGCGCGGCCGGCCCGGAGGAGGCAAGGTGCGCAGGTAACCGCTGACATAGCGGGCCGCCAAGCCGAGTGAGCGCAGGCAACCGATCTGCACATGCGCCAAATCCTGGCAGACGCCGCGTCGCTTGGCGAAGACCTCGTTCAGCGGCGTATGCACAGTGGTCGCCTGGGGATCATACGTAAAATCCTTGTGGATCCGCGCGGTCAGCTCCAGCGCGCCTTCCAGAATCGGCCGACCCGGCGCAAAGCTGCTCGCCCCGTACGCGGCCAGTTCCGCGCCGCGCATGATGTGCGGCGAATCGAAGCAGAACTGATAATTGTTCACGGCATGTGCGCCGCGATCGCTGGGCAACGCGTCACGCACCTGCTCCCACGCCAGCGATGCGGCGGTCGCCGTCACAGTCGTCGGACGCACCTCGACGCGGCTCATCGAGGTAATACTCAGGCGGCGATGCCCTTCGTTGATCGAGAAATACGCCACGGGGTTGCCAAAGTAGTCGCTTCGTCGTTCCAGCGAACTCGGCGCGGGGCGCACGACCAGCCGGTGGTTGTGGCACGTCTGCCGCGGCACGGCGCGCGGCGCCAGATGCACGACATTCTGGCAGGCCGCGACCGTATCGTTGTATTCGTAAGTGGTGCTATGGCTGATCTGATAGTTCATCGTTCTTCGTCGATCCAGCCTTCGGCCAATTGGCGTGGAGTACCGGCATGCACCAGGTACTTGTGCGCAATCAAATCCGAGAGTCGCGGCAGCTGATCGCTGAGCCGTCCCAACAGCCGGTCGAGCTTCGTTCGTTCGCCGTGACGCGGCAGACGGCGCAGGGTGTCGACCTCGGCCATGCGCACGGCGGCCAGCAGGCTGAGCACGATACGCTGCTCGGGGCTGCGCAGCGGCTGCGCGCGATCGCGGGGCAGGTTTTCAACGTGATCCGCCAACGTCACCAGCTGAAACGCCACCGAGCGAGGATTCGTTTCGTCAGTCAGCACCAAATCCAGCACCGGCGCCGGCTGCAGAGTAGCCAGATAACGCGAGCGATAAGTCATCACACTGTCAGCAACCTCGAGAAACGCTTCTAACACAGGCGCGTCGTGCGCGCCGATATCGACCAGCATATTCTGCGTGAGCGCGACGGTGTGCAGCGCTCGCTCCAACCGCCTCCCAATATCGAGAAAGCGCCATCCTTGCGTGCGCGTCATGCTTTCATCGACCAGCCCGCCGAACGCGGCCAGATCAATGACCATGCGATTGGCCAGCATGAGCATGTCGCTCAGGCTCACTGTCGCCCGCGACGAGAGCAAATTGAATTCTTCATAGATGCGATGAATGATCCGCCAGCTATCGACCGAAATCCGATCGCGCACCAGCGAGCCCAAGCGGTGCAGATAAGCGACGATCGACGCCAGGCTGGCAGCTTGCGTTCCGTCGAAGACAGCGGCCGGCAGAGCCCGCTCGATGGCGGGAAGTTGCTGGCGAATCTCTTCGATCACAAAACCCGGCTCCAATTGCCCCAGTGCCGCCAGGCAACGCAGCAAGGGATTCAGCTCGGGCAAAGTCGTCACTTCGTGTTCACTGGTCAATCGGCCCAGGACGGTTCGCAACAAGCGCGCCGAGCCGTCGGCGCGTTCGATCTGCCGACCCAGCCAGAAGAGATCGTCCGCCACACGGCTGGGAAGCTCTGATCCGCTGCGGCGCAATTCGATGGTCTGGCCGGGCGGCGTCAGCAAAGTAACCTCGCGCACTGGCCCTTCGGAGAGAACCCAGGCGTCCTTGCTGCCGTCTCCGCCGAGCACCGATCGATCGAGCTGCGCCGCATCGCGCGAGACGCGCACCAATCCGCCCGGCAAGGCCACGTACGAATTTCCCGAGGCAACCAGGTACACGCGCAGAGCCACGTGCGCTGCTTCCAAACCTCGATCGGTCGCGACGGGTACACAGGAACGCTGGATGCGCTCGCGCCCCACCAGACGCTCCCATTGATCACTCGACGCTGCGCCACTGGCGAGAATCGTGCTCGACGCGGCCGCGCGGGCCGCGGCTGACTGCATTTCGGCATCGCGCGTACGCCCGCGACTGAACGCTGGCGACAGGACGAGGTCCCGGTGATGTTCGGCGATGTAAGCGTGCCCGGCGTGGTCGCCACTCCACCAGGTGCCGATCGACGGCAAGTACAGCTCTTCGTTCAAGAGTGCGCGGCACAACGCCGGCAAGTAAGCCATAAAAACCGAGGGTTCGACCAGCGAGCTTCCCAAGGCATTGGCGACCGCGACGTGGCCGGCGCGCACCACTTCGAGCAGACCTGGCACGCCGACCGCCGGATCGCCGCGCAGCTCCAAAGGATCGGCCTGCGCATCATTCAGTCGCCGAAAGATCACATCGACGGGCAGCAGCCCGCCCAGGGTTTTCAAGACCACGTGGTTGTCGCGCACCGCCAGGTCACCCGATTCGACCAGCGTGTAGCCCAGGTAGCGGGCCAGGTAGGCGTCTTCGAAATAGTGCGGACTTTGCGGTCCCTGGCTTAACAAGACGATGCGCGGATTCGAAGATTGCTTGGGCGCCAGCTCGCGCAAGGTTTCGCGCAGGGCAATGAAAAACGGCGCCATGCGCTCAACACGGCAGCGGCGAATGATACTGGGCAACATCCGCGACACCACGATGCGATTCTCGAGCGCGTAGCCCGCCCCGAGCGGCGCATCGGTCCGATCCGCCAGCACCCACCAGCGCCCGTCGGGCGAGCGTGCCAGGTCGGCGGCATAGAAATGCAGAAACTGATCGCGCGGCGGGCGCTGGCCGTGCAATTCGCGGCGAAAGCCCGGATGTTCAAAGAGTATCTCGGCCGGCAGCAGGCCCTCGCTGAGCAGGCGTTGCGGCCCGTAAAGATCTCCCAGCACGCGATTGAGCAGTTTCGCCCGTTGCACGAGCGCGGTGCTGATGCGCCGCCATTCGTCGGCGGCGATCAAGAGCGGAAAGACGTCCAGGTCCCAGGGCCGGGCCCCCTGCCCTGACTCGCCGACGGCGTTGTACATCAAGCCGTTTTCATGCACCAGGCGGACGGCTTGTTCGCGGCGGCGGGAGAATTCCTCGCTGCCGAAGGCGGCGAGCGCTTCGGCGAACGGGCGCCAGGGAGCACGCAGCACGCCGGGCGCTGAATACAACTCGTCGAACGCGCCCGCCAGGGGCGCATAACCGTCGAGCATCCCCCCGTCGGTACCCGTCGTACTGGCCAGCGAAGAGCTCATCATTCCGTGGAGCGTCGAAGGTCGAGAGTCAACGGGAAATCAGGATTCGCAGGCTCGTCGGGCACATTCCATTGCCCTCCGGTGCAACCCATGCGAAAGAATCTCGCGGCCCGGCGACTTTCGGCCTCGTAGGAATTGACCGGCGAAGTCGTGTAGTTGCGGCCGCCGGGGTGTGCGACATGATAGGTGCAGCCGGCAATACTCCGCCGCTGCCAATGATCGACAAGGTCGAACACCAGCGGCGTGTGCACGGGAATCGTGGGGTGCAAGCAACTGGGGGGCTGCCAGGCACGATAGCGCACCGCGGCGACGAATTCCCCCTCGACCCCGGTCGGGTGCAAAGGAACGCGACGGCCGTTGCACGTCACAATATGTCTTGAATCGGTCATGCCTCTTACCCTGACCTGGATGCGCTCGACCGACGAATCGACGTAGCGCGTGGTCCCCCCTCCCCCTGGTTCCTCCCCCAGCACATACCAGGGTTCGATCGCCTGTCTCAATTCTAATTGCAGGCTATCGCGTTCAAGAGTCCCAATCATGGGAAACCGGAACTCGAAATGCGCACGGAACCAATCCCACTCGAGCGGGAATCCAGCGCGGCGCGTTTCGTCGATGACTTCCCGGAAATCCTGCTGAACAAAATAGGGTAAAAGGAACCGATCGTGCAATGTCGTTCCCCAGCGGACCAACTTTTCGACGTACGGCTGCTCCCAAAATCTCGCCACCAGAGCCCGCAATAACAACTGCTGCGTCAGGCTCATGCGCGCATGGGGCGGCATTTCGAAGGCGCGAAATTCGACCAGCCCCAGGCGCCCCGTCGAGCTATCGGGGGAGTACAACTTGTCGATACAGAACTCGGCGCGATGCGTGTTGCCCGTCACGTCGACCAGTAGATTCCGAAAAATCCGATCGACCAGCCACGGCGGACATTCAAAGCCGCTGGCGCCTTGCGGGTCGGGCACTTGGGCACAGGCCAATTGCAGCTCGTAAATTGAATCGCGACGCCCCTCATCCGCGCGCGGCGCCTGGCTCGTCGGACCGACAAATGCACCCGAGAACAAGTACGACAGCGACGGATGATTGTTCCAGTAGCTGACCAGGCTGCGCAGCAAGTCGGGGCGGCGCAAAAAGGGACTGTCGAGCGGCGTGGGACCGCCGAGCACAACGTGGTTTCCACCGCCGGTGCCGGTGTGGCGACCATCGTAGGCAAACTTCTCGGTGCCGAGCCGGGTGAGACGCGCTTCTTCGTACAGCGTGGTCGTGATCCGCACCAATTCGTCCCACGTGCGCGTCGGAGGCGTGTTGACCTCGATCACGCCCGGGTCCGGCGTCACTTTAAAATGGTGCAATCGATAATCGTGCGGCGGAGGATAGCCTTCGACGATGACCGGCGCCTTCAGGTCCGCCGCGGCGGCTTCTGTGGCGGCGACTAGATCCAGGTAATCCTCCAACCGCTCCACCGGCGGCAAGAAGACGTGCAAAGTCCCCGCGCGCGGTTCGACGCACAGCGCCGTGCGGACGATGTCCGCCGCTGCCACGTCAGGATTCGCGGCCCGCAACGTTTCCTGCTCGTGCACACCGGCCCCCTCGCGCTTGCGGCCGGCGGGAATCTCGGGCTGTGGCGTGCGTGCGCGAAAGGCGGGCAATGGCGCGCGCGGCGCCGTGGGATCGAGCGGATGGATGCCCCGACGCTCGGCCGGCGGCACATACGGTAACGCATCGAGCGGCAAACGCAGCCCCAGGGGAGAATCACCGGGCAACAAAAAGAGCGCATCAGAACGAACCGGCCAGGGGCCGCTGCGCCAACGGGGCTTGCCTTGCCACCACTGCCGTTCGAGCGGCAGAACGTAGCCAGTAACGGCGCTCAACCCGCGCTCGAAGACACGTGCCAACCGCGCGCGCTCTTCCGCGTCTTCGAGCTTGGAATCGCGGGGGTCGATGTTAAACGGCAAGTGGCGCTCTTTGGCCAGGTAATGCCAAGGATCCTCATAGGCCGGAACCATCCACTCACTATCGACCTGCAGGTGCGCGGCGATTCTTTTGGCAAGCTGTTCCGCGTCCTTGGCCGTGTGGCCGTGCTTTTCTCCTTCTTGGGCAATCAGCTGCGGATCGCCCCAGATCGGTTCCCCATCGGCGCGCCAGTAGCATGCCAGCGCCCAGCGCGGCAACGATTCGCCGGGATACCATTTGCCTTGGCCAAAGTGCAAAAAACCACCCGGCGAAAACTGCGCCTGCAAGCGCCGCACGAGCGCCTCGGAAAGGCGGCGCTTCATGGGACCGACGGCCGCGACGTTCCATTCGGCGCCATCCATGTCATCGATCGAGACGAACGTCGGCTCGCCCCCCATCGTTAAGCGCACGTCGCCAGCAGCCAGGCGCTCGTCCACCGCGTAGCCCAGCGCTTCGATCCGCTCCCATTCTTCATCGGTATAGGGCTTGGTGACGCGCGGATCTTCGACAATCCGCTCGATCGACATCTCGAAGGAGAATTCGGTGCGGCACTCGTCTACGCCCCCCGTGATCGGCGCGGCCGTCGCCGGGTCGGGCGAACAGGCCAGCGGAATGTGCCCTTCGCCCGTTAGTAAACCAGACGTGGGATCAAGCCCAATCCAGCCAGCGCCCGGCAAGTAAACCTCGGTCCAGGCGTGCAAGTCGGTAAAGTCGGCCGCCGCGCCGACCGGTCCGTCGAGCGCTTTTACATCCGGCACCAGTTGAATCAGGTAGCCCGAGACAAACCGCGCGGCCAGCCCCAGGCGACGGAGAATCTGGACCAGCAGCCAGGCCGAATCGCGGCAAGATCCGCTGCACAGCGTGAGAGTCTCTTCGCACGACTGCACACCTGGCTCTAGACGAATCGTGTAGCTGATCAATTGCTGCAAGCGCTGGTTGAGGTCGACCAACACGTCGACCGTTTTGCCGCGGATGCGACCGAGCGATTTGAGATAACTTTCCAGACGCGGCCCAAGCGGCTCGACTTCGAGGTACGGGCGCAATTCGCGCGCCAGCCAGGGCTCGTACTCGAAGGGGAACATCTCGGCCGAAGTTTCGATGAAAAAATCGAAAGGATTGATCACCGTC
>CAMFLN010000133.1 GCA_945957305.1 uncultured Planctomycetaceae bacterium
ATTCAAAGGTCGGTAGAACTCAGGATCACATTTGCTGAACGACAAACAGACGATGGAGCCTCCACAGAGCATCGTTACCTCGGCCAATCGGCTTTCGGACCAAAAGTTATAATATTTGTATCAACCTCACCCGGCACCTGCGGTCGAATGAACGGCTTGTCGGAAGCCTTATGACAGGCATAGCAGCCTTCCAAGGTTAGGCGATAGCTCGTCTCGAACTCGGGCTTGTTCTTCGCAGATATCGCATCACCAACGTCTTTGAGCGGGCTGTTTTCGAGTGCCTGCAAGATCGCCACCAGATCAATCTCTCGACCGGCACTGTCTTTGCACTTCGGGATGATCCGCACCGCCCAGTTGAGATGCGATTTGGTCTCTTTCCAGTAGAACTCGGCGAGCGGCCAGTTTTCCTTTTGACCGGCGAACCACAAGTTCGAGAACTGGTATCCCACGTCAGCCATCGCGTGTGCTTGATCGGGCAAGCGTCCCTTGATCGCCTCGATCTCGGCGGCGAGAGATTCCAGGGTTGGAGATGGCTTTTCTTGTGCGTGGGCCTGGGGTGTGATTCGGTTGTAGTCTGATGCAAGAAGTAGTCCGACAGCAACGCCGAGGATGAAGACGATTGAGAGTGAAGATAATTTCATGTTGTCCTCCGTAGCCGACTTGCACCCGTCCAGATTGTAGGAGTTTTTGGAGATCGTCACCGAGTCGAGTCGGCGAATCTATTTGCAGGAGTACGCATGGAAACCATCTCAATTCCCGTCGAGATCAAGCTGAGCCCCGAAACCATCCAATCTTTTGCCACGGCTTTCTCCCAGATCATCGCACGGCGCGACCGAATCGGGGCGTCTGTGGGGGCTGTGAATCGGGAGCCAATCGCGGCCGAAGTTGGCGGCCCGAGCCTGCTGATCAGCAAGAAGGAGACGGCTAGGCTGCTCTGCGTCTCCGAGAAGACTCTTTGGAACCTCTGTCATCGAGGCGAAATGCCTCAGCCGATTCGCTTCGGCTCGGCCGTGCGTTGGTCCCTGGAGGGACTAAAGGCTTGGGTAGCGGAGGGGTGACCGAAGAAATGAAGTGCGGGGGCGTTGCGATGATGCGGTGGCGGCATCAGAAGAATCGGCCGGAAGTTGGTTAGCATTGACCAAATTGGATGAAAGCGGTAGCACAGAGGTAGCACCGACATCAAGTGCTTTCGAGCGCAGCAAAAAAGCCTCGTCGCAAATCTCTTTGCAACAAGGCTTTGAGTAGTGCCCCCTGTAGGACTCGAACCTACAACCCTCTGATTAAGAGTCAGATGCTCTGACCAATTGAGCTAAGGAGGCGTGTCGGCGTCGGACCGCCATGGGGGCGGGCCAGTGCCGATCCCTTATCGTATCGAGATTGGCTGTTTTCTCAAGAGGTTCGCAAGCGCTCGGCGGTTCTCAAACCGGAAGGGCTAGCAATCCTGGGGTTTCCGACTCGGCTGCCCCGTCTTGTGCGTCCTTTTCGTGGCCGCCGTGTTGGAACCTTTCCGCATCATTAGGTGGCGCATTGGCGAGCAGTCGATTGATTATCGCGTCACCTGGTTTGGGCTCGGCCCGCGCTGGGACTATGTCGTCGAATCGCTGCAAAGCATTCAATTAGATGACGTGAGCAAGCAGGGGCTGGCGCCGTGGCGACTTGGCGGCGAACGACCCCCTGTCACAGGAACGTTATCGAATTGCCTTTGTCGATCCTAAGAACCGGCAGCTGTGCGCCATCGCCGACCTGACCGAAGGGGAAGCGCGATGGATTGGCGACTGTGTGATGCGCGCGCGTCCGCACTGGTTTCGCACCGCGGGGCTCAGCGACGTCTGATGCGAGATTGCTGCAGGTAAAGTGCTCGGGCAGCGATCTCCGGCATGAACTGTATGCCGGGCTCCAGCCGTGCCGCCAAAATGCCGATCGATGCTGTCCTGTGCCTGGCACGCCGATTGCAAGCATCTTGAAGGGGCCGACGGCAACCCCGACCGGAGTATCCGCTCAAGAACAATCTGCGCATGTGCAAAAGCGCGCGTGGCAACGTCAAGATCTTACCCAACTCGCATTGACGTCCCCGAGGCTTTATGTGTAACTTCCGACCCCTGGGGGAGTCCGTAAAAATTACGGACGTCTTGGGCGAAGGGACTCGCGCTCCCCGGAGGGACCCGACATGAGCAGGATGCTCTGGTCCGCATGCGGCGCCGCCATTTTGGCGACGTCAGCTTTCGCTCCCCCTCTTCACGGTCAAGCCGCCGCTGACGAACCGCGCGTCGCACGACTGGTGCGCGAGCTGGGAGCCGATTCTTTCGCAGTCCGCACTCAGGCCACGGACGAATTAGCCAAGCTCGGCGTGACGGCGCGGCGCGAAATCGTGGCCGCCACGCACAGTGACGACCCAGAAGTGCGCCTGCGCGCCAAGGACCTTCTCAAGGCGATCAACGTCGCCGATCTTTGGTCCGCCACGCATTACACCTGCCCTGAAAAACCACTCCCGGCCTCGCAAGTGCTCAAGCACCTTGCTGAACAAACCGGCAATCATGTGCTGGTCGGTGACCAATTCGGCACCTTCACCGAAGGGGAAGTGCGCTTTGATTTCGCGGCAGCTGATTACTGGCAAGTGATTGACGAGATCTGCCAGCAAACCGGCAACCATTGCCGTTCGCACTATGACACACGCAAACCGGGAGTCGTCGTCGTGGCGGGTGCGCCGGGCAGGCAACCAGTTGCGTATGCTGGACCAGTGCGCTGCCGCATTACCAGCGCCAGGCGCGCCTTCACCGAGGAGTTGAGCTACGAGGATGGCCGCTCGGAGAAAACCCACGCGTTTCAATTGAATCTCGAGATGACCTGGGAGGACCGCTTCAAGCTCGTCGCCTATCGTTCGCAACCGGACGTGGCTGATGCCTGTACCGAGATGGGTGTGCACCTGCCGCGAACACAGTCGAGCAGTGGGGGCTGGAACGTCGCCGGCGGCGGCACCCGGCAACAAACGATGAGCCTGAAGATCAGCCCTCCGGCCGCGACGGCCAAGGAACTGGACACGCTCAGGCTGACCTGGGGCCTGATCGCGGTCGGTGACATGGTCTCCATGGAAGTCGGCGATTTGACGTCGAGCGCGCCGCGCTATCAAGACGACGTCGAGCTGATCATCGATAGTTTTCAATCGGCGCCCGGCAATCGTTTTGACCTGGTCGTATCGATCCGCCGCGACTTGAATCAGCCCGAGCCACAAGAGATCCTGTTTCAAGAACATGACCTCGATTTGCTCGACGCCGCGGGAACACCACTTCGCAAGGTGGGACAGACCGGCACGCTGGCCGAGCACGGCGCGACATTGAAAGCATCTTTCGTGGCCGAGGGAGAATCGGCGGCAACGCCGGCGCAGCTGCGCTTCACCTATCCGCGGCTGCGCAGCCAGCGCGATCTGGAGATCGTGTTTCGCCACGTGCCACTGCCCACAGGGCGGCCCGAGTAAATCCGCTCGTCTCAGCCGGCAAACGCGCGTAATACGATCGAGAGAATCAAGAGGACCGCCAGCGACATTGCCGGCGACCAAAACCTCGTCAGCAGCGCGAACAAACCAATTCCGCTTGCGCAAATGAGGGCTGCCATCAGACCGCTCCGCTCGTGAACTCCGCTGGGTAACAGATTCGATTATTCGCTTCCGGCTGCGACACAGGCCATTGGCCGAACGGCATACCGTGGGAAGCACGCAATGCCCGAGGCAGGCGAAGTTCCCTCCATGGAGAGCCGGCACGCCCCCATTCTGTCGGGGCCGGCTGTCATCTCGATTGGCTTTTGACCAAAGTGAGCCCCTTGCTCAGATCGGCCGGAAATCTCGCCTTGACCAGCGCGGCGACAATTCTAGAATCACCGACCCGCCGGTTCGATCCACAAGTTTGCTGACGCAGGGGTTAGGGCCTTTGATGGAAGCGGAACGCTTCACACGTATCTTGCGCACCAGTGTCGCCGAGGGTGCGCTGGCCACTCTGATGAGCACCCTGCTGGGCGGGGTTTTCCTGACGGCTTTTGCCATGCGTCTAGGCGCCAGCGAGCTGCAGATCGGCTTGCTGGCGACCGCCACCTCACTGGCTCACGTCGCCCAACTGGGCGGATCGTGGGCGATCGAACGGTTGAACCGCCGCAAGGCCATCTGCTTGGTAGCGACCTGGATCGCCCGGCTGCTGTGGCTGCCGATTTTGCTCGTCCCGTTTGTCGGCCGCGGAATGAGCCCCGTGAACCAGGTATGGTGCATCGTGGCTTTGTTGATCACGGCCAGCCTGATGTCATCGATTGGTGGCGGCGCCTGGTTAGCGTGGATCAAGGAACTGGTTCCGGCAAACCTGCGCCTGCGGTTTCTGGGTCGGCGGCATATTTTCAATACGGGTCTGGCGTTCGGCATGAGCGTGGCCGGGGGACTGTTCATCGATGCCTGGTCCCGCTGGTACCCGGGCTCACTCGGAGGATTCGTCTCGGTGTTCGGCTTTGCCGTCTCCTGTGGACTGGCGGGGATGCTGATTCTGCAGGCCATACCCGAGGCCCCGGTAGCACGCCCTGAGCCGGTTGCCTGGCATCGTTTGTTGAGCAAGCCGGCGAAAGACCCGAATTTTCGCCGGCTGATCGGATTCTACGCGGCCTGGAATTTTGCGGCGAACCTGGCCACACCATTTTTCGCCGTTTATATGCTGGGCATTCTCGACCTGTCGTTCACGACGGTCACATTATTATTGACGCTGTCGAGCACGTGCGGCTTGGCGGCCACGCGGTTGTGGACCCGCTTTGGCGATCGATTCGGCTCTCGCAGCATGGTGCTGGTGGCGACGTTAGCCGATGCCGCCTGCCCCTTGGCCTGGCTGCTCGTGACACCGGCGAACCTCTGGCTGCTGGTGCCGATTCACTTATTGGGGGTCGTCGCCGCCCCGATCGCGATGGGACCAAATGTCCTGTCCCTGAAACTGTCCCCCTCGGAAAACGGCTCGGGCTACCTGGCCCTGTTCAATGCGGTCACCGGTCCGCTGACCGCATTGGGCTCGGTCGTGGGGGGACTGGTCGCCGGCTGGAACGCGAGCGCCGAAAGTGCAGCGAGCATCGAAGGTCTACGGTTGATCTTCATCCTCTCGGCGGTGGGTCGACTCGCCAGCCTGGCACTGCTGCGTCGCGTGCGCGAGCCGGAATCAACCTCGGTGCGGCGCATCGTCCGAGTCTTTCATCGCGCGGGACGGCGCTGGAACATGGATCGTCGCCGGCGCTTGGCCATGAACCGTTCCCTGCGCCAGGCGGCCTGAAGCGCGATTTTCATTGCGTCGGCCTAGCGCGCTGTTGCGCGCTAGGCCGTGCACAGATGAATCACGATTTGCTCTTACTTCGCGCGACGCTTCCAAGATCGGCGAGTCGCGAACAGGATGGCCGCGGCACTGGCCATGCCGACCATTGTCGAGGGCTCGGGCACGTACCCCTGCGTAACATACAAGTTGCCGCTGTCGACGCGAATCTCGACCGGATTGAAAAGTCCGGTTATGAAGTTCGCGTTAATCGTGGCTCCCGTATTGGCGTCGTATTCACCAACGGCGCCGGTGAACCAGTTGGTGGTGTACACCTTATTGCCGGCGACCGTGAAGGAATTAATGGTCAATCCTGTAATCAGAGAGGCGTTAATCGCCGCGCCAGTGGCGAGGTCGTACTCGCCGATCTTGTATGGCGCAGGAGAGTTGGACGACATGACATACAAATGGCCACCCGAGATCGACAACGCGCTTGGGTTTGTCACGCCGGTCACGAGCGAGGCATTGATCAGCGCGCCGGTGGTGGCGTTGTATTCGCTGATATTTCCCCCGAAGTAATTGCTGACATACAAGTTTCCGCCCGAGACGGCGATGCCGTACGGGAGGTTCGGGCCCGAAACGAATGCGTTGGTTACCAGGGCTCCGGTCGTAGCGTTGTATTTATTGATCGCCCCGGAGCCGGCAGACACGAATAAATCGTTTCCCGATACATCGAGAAAACTCGGATTGGTAACGGAGGGGATGAAGGTTGGATTGATCGGTGCGCCAGTCGCCTCAACGTATTTGCCCACGGTATTGGAATAATTATTGGACACAAAAATATTCCCTCCCCGCGATCGCCATGCCATTGGGCGCACTCAAGCCCGACACGAGCGCCGTATTAATCGCGGCTCCAGTGGTCGCGTTGTACTCGCTGATCAATCCGCCCGAGGCGGCCATCGCCACCTGGGCAATCGACAACCAGGCCAGGATCGTTTTCATTACTCTGCTCTCCGCATCGTTGTGGATGACACTTGCAGACCCGATTTTGAGTGCGCCGGATGACGCTCGAAAACGAACTGGCGGCAATGGGTGTTTCGCAACCTCGCATAACAGGGCCGCCGACAATCACTTGATTCTCGGCAGCCATTTCGTCAGTGAGGGTCAGCCCAGGTCGGCGGATTGCATTAACGCTTGCGAATCGCCGCCCAGCAGGCGAGGCAAGCCAAGCCGAGCACCAAAGTCGACGGCTCGGGAAGTTGAACCAGGCGAAAGCCGGTGTAACTAACCGGAACGTTGAGATTGGCAGTAAAAAGGGTACCCGAATATCCCGGATCGCCCGGAGAGTATGTGTACACGCCGCCCATAGCGAAGACAGAATTCGCCGAATTGCTGGCAGTGAGAGCCTCGGTCATTTGAAAGACTTGACCGGCCAGATCGAACACGCCATAAGGGCTTTTCGTTCCGGTGTACACACCCACGTCGGTGAGATGCCCGACGGCGTTCCAGCTATTCGCCGAGTTGGGATTGGCCGTGGGAACGCTGGGGGTCGGCTGAGTGTTGCTGCTGGTCGGGTACTGGAAATACGTGTGCGTTGACGGAGCGTAGTAGGCGGCCTTGTACCATTCGTTGATGGTCGGCAGGGCAATGACCGCTGTCGGACTCCGCGTGATGCTCGATGCGTTAGAGGGGACAGGCGTTCCGCCTAAGAGCGTATAGGCCCCTGATTCAGTGCTCCCGTTGCCTTGCCCGTTGTTCATCCAGTTGGTAAAGCGCAATGCGTCAAACCAGGTGACGAAATTCACCGGATGATTGCCGGCGCCCGCCTGCACGCTGTACTTGCTGCCGCTAGGTGCGCCCGCATTGAAGCTGATGCCACCATCCGGATCGGTGGTCATGCTGGTGTTGTAGAGTCCCAGCAAATTCGCGCCGGTTGGGTCCTTCGCGTTCAACATTTCGACGTACTGATTGTTCGTCACATCGTACGTGCCGATGTTGTACTTGTAATTCACCGAGCCCTGACTAACCGACTTAATAAATGGGTCAGGCGCATTGCCTGGATTGCCGATGGGAGTCCAAGGCATCGTGACGGCCTGCGACG
>CAMFLN010000134.1 GCA_945957305.1 uncultured Planctomycetaceae bacterium
CTTCCAACCTTTGCCGTCAGCGTAGTGCTTGTACATGTCGTACAAATCGCGGGCAAAGAGCCCCGCCTCATCGCCGCCGGTGCCGGCGCGAATTTCGAGCACGCAGCGCGTGCGGTTGGCGTCTTCGCCGCCGATGGTCATGTCGAGCAGTTCATCCCACAAGGCTTCGCGCTGTTCGACCAGCTCGGGCAGCTCGGCCTCGGCCAGCTCGCGCATTTCGGCGTCGGCCCCAGTAGCCATTTCACGGGCCTCGGCGATCTGGACATTCAGCTCTTTGAACTTGCGATACTTGAGCGCGACCTTGGCCAGCGAGCCATGCTCGCGATAGACGGCGGCCATCTGCTGGCCATTGGCCTGGACTGCCGGGTCGAGCAGTTGCTTTTCCAGCTCTTCGAAGCGCGCCAGTTTTTGGTCGAGTTGTTCCCGCATCGTGACTTACCCGGAATGGATAGGGGGCCTGCGCAACCAATCGAGAGATCGCGGAAGCGCCACGAGCACGGGCAGAAAGAATCGCCGGCGCGAACCAGCGCGCTCGGCGGAAAAGCTAACCAGTGCTGCGTCGCGCACAGCACGGGATTGCTAGGTTTCGGCCGCGGGGGCCTTGGCCGCCTTGCCACCCTTCTTGCCGCGTTCCACGCTGGCGTAACCGGTACCGGCAAACTTGTTCTTGAACTTCTCGATGCGGCCGGCGGCATCCACGTACTTCAACTTGCCGGTGAAGAACGGGTGGCAGGCGCTGCAAATATCGACCTTCAGCTCTGGCTGCGTGCTGCGTGTTTCGAAAGTGTTGCCACAGCCGCACTTAACATGCGTCGCGACGTACTTGGGATGAATGTTCTTCTTCATGATCCGCTCCCTCGCCCGCCCTGCGGGTCCCACACGCAAAATAGCCAAGATGGTAAGAGAGACAAGTTTACCGCCCGCGCGGCCGCTGGGCAAGGTGTGTCGAAGAACGCGTGTAAATGTGCAAATTCCGTGGGGAACTAGACGGCTATTCCCCCGCGGCTATTCCCCCGCGGCTTTTTCAGTGGTCGCCTTTTCGGCCGCGTCCTCCGCTGGCTTGGCCGTTCCCTCCAGCCCCCGGGCTCGCAGCAGGTTGCCATGCCGTTGGGCGGACAGGTCGGCGCGATAGAAGCGGATGGCCTCTTCCTTCTGTCCTAGGGCCTCGAGGGCGCGGCCCAGGTTGTAACGGGCGCCGGCTGACCAGGGTCCGTCGGGGAAAGCGGCCAGCGTCCGCGTTTGCAAATAATCGACCGCGGCCGGATAGTTGCCCCGCTCGAACGCGATCAGCCCCAGCCAGTAACTGGCGGTCTGCTTGGCCGTCTGCATCTGGGTCAAATCGAAATCAACCTTTTGCAGTGCATTGGCCGGCGCCTTTTCGCGGTACGACTTCATGTCCGCTTCCGAAGGTCGCGCCGATTGGTAGAGGGCATTCGCGCCGTTCTCCCCCTCGAAGCTCCCCAGCAGATGCAGTACGCGCGCCCGATACAGCACCGGACTGGGAAACTGAAACGCCGCCATCTCCAGTTGGGCCTTCTGTTGCGTCTCGCGATCCATTTTCATTACGTTCGACAGCCGCTCGTAAGGTAGCGGCCACGCCACGACGCGCTCGACGTGCGGTTGCGATTTCACACGCTCGGCAAGTTCGGCCGGATGCGCCGTCAGGACCAGCGCCTCCTTGCCCGGCAACTCCGCTTCGACCACTTGCATCCGATGCGAAACATAAACCGGTGACTCTTCGAGATAGATCGTCAGGTGGTCCAGATCCGCGGCATGCACCGGGTAGGGGCGTTGCTCGTCGATATCCAAGGCGCGCAACAGGCCGTCATCGGCGATCACGTCGTTGAGCGTGGCCACCGGCTTGCCGGCCGGGCCCGGGATGGGCAACCCGAGGCGTACATCAAACAGGTATAACTCGCCGTCGTGAAAGAGCGCGGGGAGCCACAGTCGTGGCGCCGCGTCACCTTCCTTAGCCGGCATGGCCAGTTCGACGATGTCGAGCCCTTGCTGGCGCCCCAGCAGAGCGAAGATCCAGGCCCGATCGGCCAAAGTGCCGCGTCCTTGAATCAGGATCTCGCGCGGCAAGTGGGGGACAGTGACATTGTTGTCGCGCTCGATCTGAATATTGCGAACGACCCAATCAAACAAGTTCTGCGCGATCGCCAAGGGCTGATTGTCGTTACCGCGGGCGCGCTCGGCAATTTCGCTGAGCCAGACAATCTGCTGCAGGTCGGTGCCGTCGCTGGCCGGAAAATTCAGCTCGCCTAATTTTCGCAAGACGGGCAGTTCGCGCAGCTCGTCCGGCAGCGTGGCCAGCAACGCATCGGGCTCCCACGGTTCGGAAGTCTGCTTCGCCTGCGACCATTGATTCAAACGGCCGACGACGGTCGCGAGCGAGTCGATCGTCTGATACTCCTCGGTATTGCGCAGCACCGAAAAGGCGTAGCTCAAATTCTGATCGTTCATCGAGGCGCGCGAATCCGACGAGCTGGCCGACTGCGTGCGCGGCGCGCGATTCGTATCCTGGCAGCCCACCAGAGAAGTGACGCAGACCATCACGAACGCCACAAGCGCCGTGGCCACGGCCGTTGATTGCGAAATCGTGGCAGCGCGGCCCTTTGTGCGCAGCGAGCAACGTTCTTCAGGCAGGGGCGTGTTTGAGCAGTTTCGCAGCACTAAAACCTCTCTACAACCGCGCGAATATCGAGCAGGCGTCCGATGAGCGCCGGAAATTCGTCGAGCGGAATCATGTTCGGGCCGTCGCTGGGCGAGCTATCAGGATTCGGATGGGTTTCAAAAAACAGCCCGTCGACGCCGACAGCCGTCGCGGCGCGGGCCAGCGGTTCGACCATCGCGCGATTGCCCCCCGTCGCGGCGCCAAGTCCGCCAGGCTCCTGCACGCTGTGTGTGGCGTCGAAGATGACGGGCGTTCCTAGCGATCGCATTTGCGGCAGCGCGCGCATGTCGTTCACCAGCCGACCGTAACCGAAAAACGTCCCGCGCTCGCACAGCAGAATGTTCGGGCAGCCTGCTTGTTCGAGCTTGGTCACGACGTGGCGCATATCCCAAGGAGCCATGAACTGCCCCTTCTTCACGTTCACAGCCCGGCCCGTTTGGGCGGCGGCCACGAGTAAATCAGTCTGCCGCGCGAGGAATGCCGGGATCTGCAACAGGTCGCAAACCTGCGCGGCCGGTGCGGCTTGCCACGATTCGTGAATGTCGGTCGTCACGGGCAGTCCGGTCACTTCGCGGACTCGCGACAGTACGGCCAGCCCCCCTTCGAGCCCCAGACCGCGAAAGGCGCCACCGCTGGTCCGGTTGGCCTTGTCGAACGAGGCCTTGAAGACGAGCTGGATCGGCAGTTCGCGCCGCAGCCGGTCCAGTTCCTGGGCGATCGACAGCGTCAGTTCTTCGTTTTCAATGACACAAGGACCCGCGATCACCAGCAGCGGCTGGCCGACGCCGCAAGTGTAGGGTCCGATCCGGGCGGGGTTAGCGGGCACAGGTCGCGTTCCTAAACCAGAGAGGGGTCGAGCGGGGCCAGCTCGGACGAGCGATGCACCGTGCGGCATGCCATTCCGGCCGGCCGGTGCCCGGAATCCGCAAAGCGAATCATTCTACTGATAGGCGCAGGACCGACAAAGCCAACCGCTGCCTGCTGTTGCTACGCAAGCGCCCCGGCGCCGGTTTGCAGCCCACCCCCGGAGTTGACGATCGCCGGATCGACAGCAATTGTTGCTTGGTCTTCCCAGCTTCGCGCGTTAGGTGCACGGTATCAAATTGATACAGGCAGGTTCCAAAACGTCCAACCCTAGCCCACGATGAGAAAGCGCCGCAAATCGCGACACTAGGCATGGTCGATACGTCTTGGTTCGTATCACACCAACGGGGGTCGTGCGGTCTCACACCGCCGCGGCGCCAAAATTTTCAAAAATCCCTAAATCGTTTCGGCCACTTGGCTAACGCGAGTAGCCCGGGGGTGCATGCCCGCACGGGGAGCCATATCGGCACGCCCGATGCTTATAGGGAGAGGCAGAACTGAGCCCTCGGGGTGCAGTTCCTAAATGAGACTGGCCCGCGGGGCCTCTGACGACTACCGGCAGGATGGTTGACTTGCCCCTGGCCATCCGGCAATGCCATTGTGGATGTGGCGCGTCAGAGGCCCCCGTTTTTTTGCCCAGTGGGATATTTACCCCCACGGGCCAGTAAAAGTTTCGCTCAATCTCGCCCAGCATAGCCAGATTCTCTGGGCGGGTCGCGGCTAAAATTCTCGCAGCCCGCGCTTTCTGCCGGCCGCCATTCCTTCGCCGCCCTCCTTTCGTCGTAGATTCTGCAGCCCCGAGTTCCTTGCTACGGGTGTGACTCATCGGCCGTTTTGCACGACGTTTGACGGCTCTTCGACCCCGTTCAGTTCCACGGTCTCGCACTGCATCGCAAAGGCTCTCGGGCGTTTTCAGCGGCCTGTCGGCATTTGGCACCTCGACCGTCTCAGGGACGGCCATCGAGGCTGGCACTCGAACGTAAAACAACGAGTTCGCCCTGGCCCCAATCTTGGAATCGGCATGGTCGCCACGGCCCAAGTGAATCGGCCAGCGGTCGCGAAAGCCGCTTGCGGTGGGTTTGATCGGCTTGACGACGGACCGGCCATTCCGTAGTTTCGAGGGCTTGCCCGAGTGCGGCGGGGAGCGCGGTATCAACACGAGCCCCGATCGCCAACGAGGGCGAAAGCCAGCGTAGCTTCAATTGGCAGAGCACCGCATTCGTAATGCGGGGGTTAAGGGTTCGACTCCCTTCGCTGGCTCTTCACGCGGCTCATCACAAATTGTTTGTGGTGAGCCTTGTTCTTCCCCGAGCTCGCCATCAGGCGCGGGTATCGGGCATTTCTCCAAGCCCACGTTCACGGCGCTGGCACTGTCGGCAACACGCTCAGTGGCACCCGAATGAAGCGCGGGCGGTAGATGCCGGCGTTGGTTGCCGATTCGCCGAAGTCGAAGGAATTCACCACGTAGCTCACCAGCAACTCGTCCGGCTTGCTCAACTCGGGATGCGCCTTGGCCGCGTATGTGAAGTGCTTTTTGTCCCTGTCGATGTGGGGGACCTGGTAAATCGGTCGCGCGGACGACCACGGACCATGCATCGCCGGCGCGGTGCGGGCCATGATGCGCGTACCGAAAAAAGGCTCGCTATGGATCAAGACCCAGACTTTTTTTCCGGCAATTGTGCGGGGCGTGACGGAAAACTCGGTGGTCAAAAACGTCGCCAGCGCCGCCGCGTCGCGCAGGTTTTCCGACCAACCGTCGGCGGTGCGAAATTTCCACCGTGCTACGTCTTCCACTTTACCGGCCGGAGCCATGGCCAGCACCAGCTCGTTCGCGGCTTTCTGCGGTAGCCGGCAACCAAAGATGTACAGTACGGGCTTGCCGTCAGGACCAGCATCGAGCAACACTTCCGATCCCCACAGAATCTCCGTCGTTGGCGTCGTATCGTCTCGATCGCGCGTCGAAAAGGAATCGGGTATCGCATACTGCCGCGGTTGCCAGGCGGACCAGTCATCGCCCGGGTTGTCGACGATGGCCAGCGCATTGCCGGCGGTGCGAAAACCGAGGCCGTTGTCCAGCGCACGCGCGGTGCGCCACAAGAACATCACCAACCGGTCGCGACCCTCTGCATCCGGCGCGAGTGTGGCATCGGCCAACCAGTACCAATCGCCATGCTGTGCGCGTCCGGCGGTCAGCTTTCGGTCAGGTTCGATCCAGGCCTTCGGCCGCTGTGCATCTTCCATCGCCCCCCAGCGGAACCTGACCGACTCGGGTTCTGGAGGCGTGCCATCCTGTGACAACGCGTGACGCGCGAGCGTGTTGTTGACCATGCGCACCCCCTTCTGGCGGCGACCATCGCGCACCTGCCCCAGAAAGGTGTCGGCAAACATCCACAGCACATCACCGCCGGGCAAGGGAGTCGAATAGATGGCGTCGCCACCGATCCAGCCGTCGGTCCGATCAAAGACCGCTTCCCACGGCGCGTCTACAGTGACCGTCGGCGGCTTTTCTTCCGCTGCCGCGTGGCGCAGGGTAATGAAGCAGCAAGCGGCAAAACAAACGCTGCCTATCAGACGGCTCATCTCGCTGCCCACAGAAAGAAAATGCGCGAGCCTGTCATTGACCGACGTTCACTTTGACGACGTGCACGCCGCTAAAGGCATAGCCCGCCGGATTCCACTGCGCCGCCGGAGAGAGCGGCTGCGATCGCCCCTGGGCGTCAATCGCACGGACCATGATTTGTTGCTCGCCGGCCGGCAAGTCGAGCGTGATACGCCACGGCTGCCACGCGTAAGGATCGGTCGATTCGATCGCTGCCGCCTGCCAGGGGCGGTCTGTACCGCTGGTGACGAGCACTGTTTCGATCGGCGCGCTGCCGTCGTTCCAGGCGACCCCGCGCACTTCGGTGCGGCCCGCCGGCAGGCGCGCGCCTTCCAGCGGAGCGAAGATCACGCTTTTGACGCGCATCCGCCAGTTCGGATCGCTATTCGTCAGGGTTGAAGTGAACTCGCTACCGGGCCGCAGCGGTTCGTGCGGCGTTCGATAACGGGCCACCTGGTGATAATTGGCGGTTTCCTGAGGTTCGAGCCGCAGCTGACCCAACCATTTCACGTTCATCGTGGCGTAATAGCCGGGCGTGATCAGCCGCACCGGGCCGCCGTGTATGGCGGGAATCGGTTCGCCATTCATTCGCAGTGCAATCATCGAGCGCGCCAGCGCGTCATCGAGCGGAATGGAATGTTCGAAATCGGCCTCGCCCGCTTTGACCGGCGCATCGCGTCCGGCGGCCGTGACGAAATGAGCACGGGGGTCGATTTTCAGCTGCAAGTGTGCAAAGACTTTGGCCAGCGGAACGCCCGCGAAGCGGACGTTGCCCATCGCGCCGCATTGCCAGGGAGACCCCTTGGCCGGCGCGGCCTGCGAAAACATGGCGCGGCCATTGCCCGAACATTGCAGGACCAACGTCTGTTCCACCTGCTCGAGCGCGGCCAGTTCACGCACGCGGATCGATGCCTGCTTTTCGATCAGCCCAGCAATCTCGATCTGCCAATCGAGATCTCCGTCGGGGCGCAGATGATTCGAGCCGGGCAACTGTTGATTGTTGCGAACGAAGAGGAGCGCTGCCGGTGTTATTGCATTTTCTGCCAGCAGTGCCAAGGGAGTTTCCATCTCGGCGGGCGCGGCGGCATGCACGATCAGCCGCGGGTCTTTGCCCGGAATCAGTTCAGCGGCCGTGGGAGCGCCGCGCGCGACACGTCCTGCGCCCAGGCCAGCGGACAACCCCACGCCCCCTGCGGCGAGA
>CAMFLN010000135.1 GCA_945957305.1 uncultured Planctomycetaceae bacterium
CAGTCGCTGAGGTTAGAACCGGCCAATTCATGACTCGTCACTTGGAAGTCCGCGGCCGAGCGAAAGTCGTACTTCACCTCGGGCAAGCGCGACGCCAGCTGCTGGCTGTCGATCACCGCCAGGTCCCCTTCGTCGGCGTCGACGTTCAGGGCAAACAGCCGTGATTCTTGCTGCTGATCGTTGGTCGTGAGTTGCACCTCGTAGATCCCGCTTTCGCGCGTCTCGGTCAACGCGGCGGTGAGCGTCGACTCCTTCTGCTGGGCGTCGACCGTTACGGGAGCAGAGTCTCCGGCTCCTGGCGGTAAAAAACGAACCTTCGGTTGATAGCGCCCGGCATCGAATTGCACGTCGATCGGCGTCCCAACGAGACGCGGCGGGCGCTGTGAATGGCCTTGTCCCAGGTAGGATTGCAGTTCCAGAAGCGCCACGACGAAACTGGGATTGCGCCCCCAGTTATTCCACAAGGGCGCCGCTGTCGTCAGCATGACCACCACGCGCCCTTCGCCAAAACGACTTTCGACCGCGAGCGGATCCCCGTTGCGCAGGCGAGCCAGGACCGTGACCCCCGCATCGGCCGGCGGTTGCCAGGCTTTGGGGAGCAGAAAGTAACGATCCACGGTGACGCCGGCCAGGTAGCTGTTGCGCTCGCCGGCGAAAATGCTCAGCACGCCCTGGTCGGCCGGTTCAATATCGGGGGACTTTTCCAGGCGATCGACCAGCAACTGCGCGTCACGCAGCAAGGGGACAGGAAACAGACCGTCGCCGTCGCGATAAAGTTTCTCGTTGTAAAACTTGGCCTGCGTATGCTCGCCGACAAAGAACATGACTCCGCCGCCGGCCTGCACAAAATTCTCAAGAGCAGTGATCGCCGGCTGGTCGAGCCGCTCGACGTCTGTCAGGTAGATGGTCTGAAACTTGTCGAGCGCGTGTTTGTTCAGGTAGTCGGGGCGTTCAACTTGCGGCTGCAACCCCGTGCGGGCCGGTCCCCCCGGCTGGAACACCGAGTTCAAAAACCGCGCGTTGCGATCCGATGTATCGCCGTCGATGATCAAGACCGGCACGGCGATCGGCAGTTGCACCAGGCCGTACTGCACATTGTCCGCGGCGACGGCGTCGCTGTTCAAATGTGCCATGATCTGGTGTTCGCCCCCAGTAGGAAAGAACGCTTCGAAGCGGCGCGTCTCGCTCTGGCCGGCGCCAATCTGGTCGATCGTCAAAGCAGGGCGTTCGCGTCCATCTTCGGCCAACATCACCGCCACGTTCTCGACGGGGCTGCTACCCCAATTGTGTACGGTGACCTCGATGGGAACTGGAACTCCTGCGGCGTGTGTTCCGTTCAGGGGGGTCAGCCCTGCGAGCGAAAGATTAGGCCGCGCTGTATCGACGCAATTCACCAGGTGCAATTGCACGTCACTCTTGCTCAGTTTGGCCAATCCGTCGGCGACCGTGCCGGGATCTTGCCAGTCGCCCGCTCGGAAGTCCGAAACTACGTAAACGACGACGTCTTCGCCGGCGACATTGGGCAGCCATTCGTCGAGCGCATCAAGGGCCGGTTGCAGACCGACGGCCTGTTGCGAGGGGCGTACGCGGCGTAGCAGCGCGTCGATCTCTTGATCGAAGCCCGTGCTGACGCGTTCGGCCAACATGTCGAATTCCGCCCCGCGCCCGGGCACCGCCTGGCTATAGCGCAGCAGCGTAAAAGTCTGGGGCGTCGTCTGGTGGGCGGCCTCGGCGGCCAGGCGCGTGATCAATTGCTTGGCCTCGTCGAAGGCCGTGGTATTCGCCCAGCGTTCCGACATCGAGAAGCTGTCATCCAGCAGGACGACCTGATTGGTTTTCACGTCGCCAAACAGCCGCCCCCATTGGTTTTGCAATAGCGGCTGCGCCAAGACCAGGACGATGGCGCCGATCACGGCCACGCGCAGCGCGAGCAGCAGTAGTTCCTTGAGGCGAATCCAGGTGTTGTTCTTGCGGCGGCTAGCGAGCAAGAACTCCATGGCGGCCCATTGCACCCGCCGCTGGCGCACGAGATTGATCAGGTGGATCAAAATCGGCACCGCCAGCAGGAGCAAACCCCACAGCAGTCCTGGATTGATGAATGACGCCATTACGAATACGCCGTGATAGCCGGTAATTGTTTATTGTTGCGAATGTTTAATTGCGGTGATGCATTCCCAGTCGATTGCTCAAATAAGTGGCCAAGACCACGTCCAGCGGCTGGCTGGTGCGGATCAAGGCGTAATCCACGACGTGCTGTGCGCAGCCGCGGCGCACTTCGTCCAGGTACGCGTGCAGCGCCTCGAGATAGCCCTCGCGTAACGCACGGGGATTGCACGTTAAGCGATCGGGCAGCTCCAATCCGTCGAAGCGCGTGGGGCCATTGAATTCGAAGTTCAGTTCGTCGTCATCCAGGACATGAAAGATCATCACGTCATGGCCGCGCTGCTTGAGCAGGCGCAAGCCCTTGAACAGTCCCTGCCGGTCGACCAACAGGTCCGAGATCAGCACGATCATGCCCCGCCGGGGCGAGGCCTCGGCGACGTCGCGCAGGATCCGGTACAAGTCGGTCTTTTCCTGCGGTTTGCTGACCTCAAGAGCCTGGACGACCGACTGCAGGTGGGTGCGCTTGCTGCGGGGCGGCACAACGACCCGCGTGGCGTCGTCAAAGCTCACACAGCCGACCGAGTCTTGCTGGCGTAGCAGCAGGTAGGCGAGACTTGCGGCAGCGGTGCAGCCGTAGGCGTACTTGTTCAGTGGCCCCGAGCCGTATTGCATACTGCCCGATACGTCCACCAGCAGGGTACAGCGGAGATTCGTTTCCTCTTCATACTGCTTGACGTAGTAGCGATCCTGTTTGGCCCATACTTTCCAGTCGATATGGCGCGGATCGTCACCGCGGGTGTACTCGCGGTGCTGCACGAATTCGATCGACTGGCCAAAGTAGGGACTGCGATGAATCCCTGACAGAAAGCCTTCGACGACGTGCCGTGCGCGCACTTCGAGATGAGAAATCCGCGCGATCGTCTCAGGATGCAAAAATCTTTTGGAAACGGACGTCATTGGTCAGCTCGTCTTCTTTCGTGGGAGTCGTCTCGATCAGCCGCTGGATGACGTCGTCGGTCGTGATGCCTTCGCTTTCGGCGGCGAAGTTGACGACCAGGCGATGCCGTAGCACCGGCTTGGCCAGGGCCTGGATATCCTCGGTCGTGACGTGCGTGCGACCGTGCAGCAAGGCACGCGCCTTGGCCCCCAGCACCAGGAATTGCACCGCGCGCGGACCCGCGCCCCAGTTGAGTTGGTCCTGGATGTAGTCCGGCGTGCCCGCCTCGCCGGTGCGCGTTTGGCGCACCAAGGTCAAAGCGTAACGCACGACGTGGTCCGATACCGGCACCTCGCGCACCAGGCGTTGCAACGACAGGATTTCCTCGGCGGTCAGCACCGGGATCACATGATCCGTCAAGGTCGTGGTGGTGCGCCGCGCGATCTCGAATTCTTCGTTGAACGACGGATACTTGACGAACACCTTGAACATAAAGCGGTCCTGCTGCGCCTCGGGCAGCGGATACGTCCCTTCTTGTTCAATGGGGTTCTGCGTGGCCAATACGAAGAACGGGTCAGGCAATCGATGCCGCACGCGCCCCGCCGTGATCTGACGCTCCTGCATCGCTTCGAGCAGCGCGGCTTGCGTCTTCGGCGGCGTGCGGTTGATTTCGTCAGCCAGGATAACGTTGCCGAACAGCGGTCCTTGCAAGAAGCGGAACTCGCGCGCACCCGTCGCACGGTTCTCTTCCAGAATTTCGGTGCCCGTGATATCGGCCGGCATCAAGTCGGGCGTGAACTGAATCCGGCTGAAAGACAGGTTCAAGGTCCGGCTGAGCGTGCTGATCATCAAGGTCTTGGCCAAACCGGGCACGCCTTCGAGCAGGCAGTGACCACGGCTGAAGAGGCAGATCAACAATTCTTCGATGACGTCATGCTGGCCGACGATTACCTCGGAGAGCTGTTGGCGGATCTTCTCCCGCGCCAGGCCCAATTGGCGAATCGCGGTCGCTTCGTTCAGGGAGGTCCTCTCAGCGGTCATACTTGGTCCTCGATATTCCGGGGCAGGCGCGACAGTCGCTCGGCCGGCTGGTCAGAAAGTTGTGCTCGTCGTCGATGGTTATTGCTGGGCGGGTGCGCTTCAGCGCTGGTAGATCGGCAGCATGGCGTCGTCCAGCTGCAGAATCGTCAAGTTGATCGCTGTCGTGTAAATGGTTCCGATATAGCCTTGGCTCCACGACCCGTTGGGGCTGGCTTCGGAAATTATGCGGTTGTAGATCTTGTCGCGGTACTCGGTCCAGGTGGTGTCCCCTTCGCGGTATTTGACTTGGGCGTAGTAGTAGTGGGCATAGTGCCAGTGACCAAAGCTTTCGTTGCCGATGTTTGCTAGGCTGCGGTTGGCGTAGTCGAGCAACTTGGGAACGTAATCGCTGTCGTAGTCACCGGCGTTGAACAGGCAGGCAATGGCCGCTGCCGTGATGGCGGGCCGGCCGCCGCCACCCTTCGAACTGTACTGCACGCCTCCGTCGGGCAGGGTGCATTGGCGGATGTATTTAATGGCTTTATCGATAATCTCTTTTGGCACGGGAATGCCGGCATTGCGGCAGCCACGCAGCCCCTGCACCTGGGTGATCGTGGTCGACCCTTCGTCGAAATCGTGACCGTCCTTGGCGCTGACGTAACCCCAGCCGCCGGCCTGGGTCTGGGCCTCGCCTGTGAACTGGACGGCCTTGGTCAAAACCTCAATCAAGGTTTCGCGCCGATCGAGGTCCTCTTCTTCGCCCAGCACTTGTGAGAGAAACAGCATCGAGTAGCCGTGGCCGTAGGTGTAACGATCGTCGCGCGCTTCGCCGATCAAGCCATTGGGGCGAGAACGGCTGACCAGGTAGTCCACGGCGCGGCGGATATTGGGCGCGTACTTGCCTTGCGTCGTAGTTGAACCCTCGGCCAGAAGCGCCATGCCGGCGAGCGCCGTCATTGCCGTCGAATAGCGACCGTCATTCGCGGACCAATGCCCCAACCGTGATTGGGAATTGGCGATCCACTCGAGTCCGCGATGAATCGCCGCGCGAACCTTGGGATCGCTGATCGGTTCGGCGCGCGCCAAAGGGCCCTGACTGACAATTGCCAGGAACAGGAGCCAGCCGACGGGTTGGATGAGCGTTCGCAGGTGTGCCATGTCAATTGTCCCCCGCGGGCGCGACAGCAGGCACGGGGGCGATGCTCTGGAACCACGTTTGCAGTCCGCGCAACACAGCCTTGCCGGCTTTGGCGGTTTCCGATTCTTCGGCCCCCTGGTGCGCCGCTTCCTCGGCGGGCAGCTCTTTGCCCGTGAACGTCAAACGCAGCTCCGTGCTTTGAGCACGCAACACGACCTGATGCCGGTCGGGCACTCCCACAATGTCCAGGCCTTGCTGCACAGGTTGCGGCAATTTTTCCTGATGAACCACACGGCCCGTGCGCTTGTCGAGGCAGATAAATTCCGCTTCAACATTGTGCGAGCGGTTTTTACGTTGATCGTAAACGTGGGTGGCGAAGGTCAGGATTGGCAATGCCGCCGGCTGGCTGAGTAGCAAGCCATCGCGATCGACCGCCAGGGAACCAATCTTCTTGCCGCTGTGACGGTCAAACAGGTAAACGTGGCCCGAGAGCAGCGGATTACCAATTCCTCCGGGGACGGGTTGGCGATTGACGCCGTTGGTGACCCGGGCCGGCCGGTTGGTAGCCAACACATATTGGTCAGGGCCGCGTAGCACGTAGATTTCGCTGAGTTGCGATTCCGCCTGTAGCGACTCTTCGACCAGGGGCTTTCCGTCCGCCAGCGCCAATAGCGAGAAATGCCCGTCCGGGGTCATGACTCCCACGGCGTCGTTACTGATCCAGGCCTTGGCCGTAGCGTTGAACTGACGTTCCCAGATTTTTTTCTGATCCCAAGCGTCCGTGACAGCCAGGCGGACCTGCCCCGCGTCGATGACCCAGCTGACGACACGCCGCCCCAGCGTCGTCATGCGTTGGTTCGAGGGAGCGACCTTGCGCCGACCCAACTCCAGCCCGTCGAGAGCCCGCACAACGAGCGCGTCTTCGCTGTTGGGCGCAACAATGAAGAGCATCTCGCCGTCACCGAAAATATCGCTGCCCGGCTCAGTGTCATTACGCGTCCACAGCGATTCGCCGGTCAACGGGCGTACGGCTACGACCGAGCGCATACGCTGATAACACGCCATTTCGTCCGTCACGGGTCCGAGGCTGCCCAGCGGGCGCCCAAGTTGATCGGCCACTACCAATCGTGGCACGGCCCAGGGGACCTGGATAACGTGGGGTTGTGGTTGAAAGCCTGCGGCGGGACCCCGATCGACCAGGTCGTGTCGCCAGAGGACACGGGCGCCTTCGTTGTTGGGGCCGCCGAGCGTGTCGATCGCCAGGATTTGATAACCCATGGAGACCAGCACCAGGTGGCCACACACGCGTGCCGGATTCATTTGGCCATTGCCAAAGAACGTGTTGGGATTGCCGGTCTGATTCGGATCACGCAACGGTACTCGCCAACGTTCCTGGCCCAAGCCGTCGAAGCCGACCAGCGATTGTTGCTGCTGGTCAATGCACAGGGTCGAGTACTCGTGAAACGGTCCCAGCGGCCCCGTCAGGTCGAGCGCAAAATGCCGGGTCACCGAGCCGGCCGGCGTCTTTCCTTCCTCGCGCTCCACGACGCCGACGGGCCAGTCTTCCCGGGAAGACAGCAGAGAGCGCACACGAGACTTTTCGGGCAACCGATCGACCAATTGTTGCCCCGTCCTATGGTCCAGGCATTCCACGTCGGCGAACCTCTCGCTCAAACGTTTGTAGTAGATGGCCGCATCGTCAGGCCGCCGCGCCGTGTCCAACAGCGCCGCGTAGCGGGCCGTGGCCTCAGCCGCGCGGGCACGATCGGAGGAGAGCTCGAGTTGACGCAGTAACTGTTCGGCTTCGGCGTATGTTCCTTCCTCGATCAACCGCGTCGCCAGTCGTTCCCGTGCGGCGTCTCCGATCGGGAGCGTGCCGTAAAAAGACAAGAAGCGGCGTAACGCGGTCGGCCCGGCCGCCTGCTCGGCTTGATCGAGTCGTGCCTGGATCGTGGTGTTCATCTTGGAACGGTCAGCGGGTCCGGCGGCTTCGAGCAATTCCCGCAAGCGCGCCTGCACCCAGCGATCGCGGCGCACCGAGAGCACGTGATCGACACGTTCCAACTCCTCGCCGCCACTTTCCGAGTCCGCGATCCGCAAATACGCCTCGAAGGCTGCCGGGGC
>CAMFLN010000136.1 GCA_945957305.1 uncultured Planctomycetaceae bacterium
CTCGTACACCCAGAACTTCATACCGCCCGGAATGACAGACGGTAGCGGCGAACCATCGAGCTGCGTGGCTTCGAGTTTCACTTCGGCGAGCGGCGGCACATTGCTCTGCGTGGCGAAGTTGTAACCTGAACCGGCCGCGCCCGAGGCCAATACGATCGTGGTGATCGTATCGACGCCAACTTGCACGCCGCTGGCGGTGCCGATCGTCGAGGCCGTGGGAATCAACCCGTTGCCCGGGGCTGTTTCATGAATCGTGTAAGTGCCCGGCTTCACCTGGAACGAATAGGTGCCGTTGTTTTGCGTGATTGTCGAGGAGATCACCTGGTTGCTCGTGTCGAGCAACTGCATGGTCACGCCCGCTAGCGGAGTATCGCCATTGGTCAGGGTGTTGCTGGCGTCGTTATCGATGTACTCGGTGCCAGAGATCGTGGCGAACTGCAACAGGGCAAAGTTGTAACCGGTCCCCGCGGCGCCCGACCCTAGCGCGATCGTCTGAATCGTGTCAGTTCCACTGGCAGTGCCGGTGGGCGTGCCATTGACTGTGCCGACATTCACGCCGGTCGAGAATGCACCTGTCGGCGGCGTTTCGACCAACGTATACGTTCCCGGCGCCAAACCCGTGAACGAGTAGCTGCCGTTGGACGAGGTTTGGTGCGGAGCACCGATAGGATTCTTCTGTGCGTCAAACAACTGCACGCTGACGTTGGCCAAGCCGGTGTCAGCGCCGTTGAATGTGTTGTCGCCGTTGAGATCGACGTACGCAATGCCCGACAATCCGACCGGCGCTTGCACGCCAAAGTTGTAGCCGCTGCCGGTCGAGCCCGAGGCCAGCACGATCGAGCTGATCGTGTCAAAGCCGCTGCTGTTGCCCGTCGTCACTCCGTCGACCTTGCCCACGTTTACCGCCGTTTCGAAGAAACCGCTGGGCTGGATCTCTTTGACCGCGTACGTGCCGGGCTGCAAATTAGTGAACGAGTAATGGCCCGAGCCGTCAGTCAGTTGCGGAGAGCCGATCGCGACGTTTTGACTGTCAAACAGCTGCACGCCCACATTGGCCAATCCGGAATCGCCCGCATCAAACGTACCATTGCCGTTGCTGTCGACATACACGGTGCCGCCCAGCGTCGCCGGCACCGGCGGGGCATTGACGATCGTGACCGACGCGTTGCCAAAGAGAATCTGATCGTTGGTCAGGGCCAGCGCGTCGTCGGCCGTCGTGCCGCCACTTGCCGACGCCAGATAAGTCACATAGCCAGGGTGCAGAATCCCCGAGCTGAAGTTCACGACGCCCGCTTGAGTCGCCGTCATCTTGATGCGGTTCAACAACACCTGGCCGGCGCCCAGGGGCGTAAAGCCACCGGTGCCGCCGACGGGCACTTCGCTCCCTTGCACGTTGGTCAAAACGCCGGCCGTGGCGAAATTAACACGGGCCAAGGCCGATCCCGGCGCCGGATACTTCGAGGCGTCGAACTGGACCACATTGGGCACCGTCGGCGCCACCGCACCAGGATTCACACCATCGGGCGTGTATTGAACGTCAACTTGTCCGGCGGCAACACCGTTGTAGGAGAACGGCTGATTGTTATTGTTTGGATCGGTGCGAGTGTCCTGCACCATGACGTCGATATAGAACGTCGACCCCACGACGATCGATTGGCCGTTGATCGGCGTCTCGGTGGCAATCGAATCACCAAGCGTAGGGATGAGAACGTAGCTGGCCATCGTCGTTGGATTGGCGAAGGCTTTGATCTCTTGAATCACGTCGGTGAGGTTGATGAAGCCGTCACCATTGACGTCCAAGTCTGCGGGGTCGGTGACCCCCGAGGCGGAACCGTTCTGGCTGGACAGCGAGCTACTGTGTCCGACGTTGGTCGCCAATTGCGAGGCAACCGGCCCGGAGCCGTAGGTGTTGTAGTAGCTGACAATCTTGATGACGTCGCCGAGGTTCAAGTAGCCATCCCCGTTGACGTCGTGCGGGGCGTGTCCAGTGAGCCCATTGCCGGACAGCAGTTGGCGGGTTTCCAACCCTTCGAGGCCCAGGCGGCGACTGTGCACCGCGCGGCGGCGCGTGGTCCGTTGTTTCGTCCCCTTACGTCGCCAACGCTCGAAAAGTGTGATCTTCATAGATCCGCCCGTCTCTGTTTCCTGGTTGCGTTGAACTTGCTCTGAGCCGCGACTCGCTTGCTCGTGACAAGCGCGTGGCGCAAGAATTCCCGACTGCCACCGAAATGGATGTGACTCGTGCCCGCAGATCGATGCCTATAAATCACCAGGCGTGCATGCAACAGCACACCTGACGAGATGGCGCTCAAACCCCTGTTTCTCGAGAGCGGCTAGCCCTCTTCGCCCGGCCGTGCCTCGCGGCCTAACAGCGAAAATGTTCCGTTAACACGCGACTGTTACGATTAAATGGTCGTAAAGGAACGCGTGGCTTTTAATCTAAGCTGGGGTTGCACCGAACGCAAGAAATTTGCCGGAACGTCCTTTACGGAAAAAAGCCCCGTCTGGCGTGCTGCCCCGCCGCAGGGGAAGGAACGCCAAGAATCTCAGAAGAGGACGGAAAGAATCGCCTCGCTCGCCGTGTTATCGGCTGCGCAGGGCGCGTTACGGCATTGCCGCGGGCCGCGGAATATACCGCTTTCCCGTTGAAGAAACGAGCGATTCCAGGGCAGTTTCGGCCGCGGTGCTAAACCTTGTCGATGGTCGCCGCGGGCTCACTGGTCCCCTCGGTTTCACGGCCGTTGACACCTGAGCTTCTCGGGGCGGCGGAGGCACGACCCGCGCGCTTGCCGCGCTGCGACAATGATTTCGCAATGTCGCGAGGCAGGGGAGCCTGCACCAGGCTGTCCAGTGGTTCGGAAAGAGGAATGCACCAATTCGGCCATTGGTGCACCGTCGCCGGCATGTTCGGTCGCTCAACCGCTGCCACGGCATCCTCCAAGGTGGCTGCCACCAGGGCTGACGGCGCTTCCCCCAATAAACGATAAGTAGCGCGCACGACGTCCGGAGCCACCGCGGAATCGGTCAGGCCCGTCATTTCGCGCAGTCGATCGCGAATTGCTTCGGTCGCTTCTGCGTTTGGCTGTAAACCCAGCGCTTGTTGCGCCGCCAAGTCGTTGCCGGTCCATAGGCCGGCGATCGTCGGCAGGTCATGCGTTGTCACCGCAGCCAGAGCCAAGCGCGGATAGTCGCGCGGCGGGTGTGATTCAAACCACAGCAAGCGGTTCGAGAGAATGTGTGCCGCGGCGAGCATCTGCCGCACATTTTTGCCGACCGTGCCCAGGTCCTCGCCGACGACAAACGCGCCGGCGCGGTGACTCTCGAGCGCCACGATGTTCAACAAATCTTCGGCAGGGTACTCCACGTACGTGCCATCGACCGGAGACATTCCTTGCGGGATCCAAAACAACCGGAACAGCCCCATCACGTGATCGATACGCAGGCCGCCGGCATGCCGCAGCAGGGCGCGAATCGTCTCGATGAACGGAACATACCTCGCCGCGCGCAAACGCTCGGGGACCCACGGAGGGATACCCCAATTCTGTCCCATTGTGTTGTACATGTCGGGTGGCGCGCCGACCGAGACCCCGTCCCCCAGGACGTCCTGCCAGGTCCAGGCATCGGCGCCCCGGGTGGCAATGCCGATCGGCATATCTTGCACGATCCCCAGGGTCGCAGCCGCGGCCAACTGCTCGTCGAGGACCCATTGCAGCCATTCATGAAACTCGACGCGGCGGGCATGTTCCACAGCAAAAGGGGTCACGCCCGGCGCTTCAGGACGCTGGAATTCGGCGGGCCAGCGCGACCAGTCCGCCCCCAATTTCTCGACCAAAACACAATACGTGGCAAACTGCCGCAGCGCCGGGCCTTGCTCACGCCGAAAGCGGTCCAGTGCCGCGTCTCCGTGGAAACGGGCGAAAATCGATTCCAGAGCCTGCTGCTTAAGTGCAAAGATCTCGTCCCGACGTATGCGCGGCTGCTCATTCAATTGCCGCCCCAGCGCCGCGATGCGTTCCAGGTCGGCTCCCACCTCGCTCGCGCCCGGGACATTCTCGACGTGGATGTACAGCGGATTGCGAAATCTTCGACTGCTGGGGTAGTAGGGGCTGGCCTCTTGCGGGACGACCGGATCGACGGCCGGCAACGGATTAACCAGCAAGAATCGCGCGCCCAATTCCTTCGACCAGTCGCACAGGGTGCGGAGATCGGCCATGTCCCCCATGCCCCAGCTCGCCTTCGAGCGTGCGGCGTAAAGTTGCACAGCCCAGCCCCAAATGTGCCGCCCCGGGGGAGCAGGGCAACGACCGGGGCTGACAATTAAGCGAATCGGTTCAGAAGAGCCAAGCGGCAGGAAGTCGTGGTAGCCGAACGGGACATCGGGGGGGAGCCGATCGACGATCGAGATGCGCGCGCCGTCCTCCAGGTGCAGTTCCCCGGTGCCGACTTTGAGGGCGCCGCGGCGGCGGCGATCGATCACTTTGATCCTGGCCGGGAGCCGTTCGCTCCCCTCGACGTTCATTGCCCCGCGAATCGCGTCGCGAGTCTCGCGCGAAGTAACTCTTAACACGCCAAACGCATCTTCAAACTGATGCGCGATCCCGTGGCAATCCGTGTCCATGCGGCAGGCGTCTTTTGCAAGTCGATCAGGAAACTGGAAACGCTGTGTACCCTGTTTAGTCGCCGCTTCAGCGTACGAAAAGGCTGTTCGCGGGGGCGCACGCAGTGGCATCTAGCAGGCTGCGGGAAAGTGCGAATCCCGTACCAGACGGCAGGCGCCTCCCGTTGCCGCCTAGGAAGCGTACTCCCGCAGGCGAAAGGCGTGGCCTTGACCGATGACCTTATCCGCTGAGGTCCTGGATCGTCGAGTCCAATCAAGACGCGATCGGCCTGAAGTGCCGCAAATTCATTGAAAAAAACGCCGGGACCGCTTCGGACCCCTGGCGATGAATGGCTGTAAAAAAGATGCAGCGGACCCGATTCCAGAAAAGGAACCCGGCCATCCTGCCGGCTCTGCGCTCCGCCGTTGGCACCCCGCGCGGGGAGCCCTTTACATAAAGGTGGACGTAGACCAGTCATCGGGGGCGGCGCTGCCAAAGGCAGGAAACATCGGGCGTCGTCGCGGTGCGTGAGGCTCGCTTTCCTCGTCCTGACGCTCGCCCGACGGGGAGGGGGCCAGGCTGCCCAAGACTTCCCAGCGCTGCGAATCATCCGACAGGTAGCAGTAGCCCCGGTCGCCGGGCCTGCCGCTTTCGCCCACGAAATCGTGGACGATTACCGTAGCAAAGGCGCTCGGTGCATAGGTTCCGCCGCGCCAGTTCAACAACCGCGCACGCGCACTGCTGCCAGCAACCAGCGGTTCGCAAAGCTCGAAAATGCGAATCCCACTCATACTTGGAACCTCCTCACTCAGGTGCCGGCGGGGCTCCGATGCGACATGAGAACCGGGCCGACGATGGGCGATGCGACATGAACACAACCCACAAATCATTCAGAACAAATGACTTGTGATTCTTAAGGACCGACAATAGACAGCTGGTTCGTGACGTTACGACTTTTACCAGCGTTATGATCGTCCATTACGTTTTCTTAAGTTTACGAGAAACCTTGCAATTTTGCAAGGTTTGATCAAACGGATTTTCAGCTCCTGTCAATGCAAGCTGGGTCCGTTGGAGGTGAAGGGGCGGCAGGGACAGTGCCGAGATTCTCGGCGATACTCACTTCACGCTTCGAGCCACGATCCAATCCCCGATTACGGCCAGTGCCGCTGGAGCAATCGTCTCCTCAATCTGACCATATTCCGACGGCGCCCCCGATTGCGACGTTTGCAACAAGTGGTTCAAGCCTGGCAATTGCCGCACGAGGTGGTCTTTGTTGCCCCCCTCCTGAAGTGCACGCTCGATCGCGCTCAGATTTTGTGCCGGGGGAACTTGCAGATCGTGTTCCCCGATGACTGCCAGCACTGGGCAGCTTACTTTTGCGAGCGTCGGATAGGGATCGTAGGTCAGAAAGTAGCGAAACCACGGCGTGAGCAGCATCTCGATTTGCGCTGTTGCAGTTGCTTCGGCCGCCTTGCGTTGCTCTTCGGGCGCTAAAATCGCGATCCCTACGATCATTTCCTGCAGCCGTTTTTTAGCAGCCGCCAACTGCTCCGCGACTTGTTCCTGGGTCAGATCAGCCGTCGCGCTTGATTTGCCATCAAGGTCCTTAACGACGGCAAACAAGCGCTCTTGCAACGCGCGCTGGCTGGCGACGGCCTCCGGCTTTGAGCCCGCCGCCTGTGCGATCAATGCGCCTTGCGCGTATAAGATTTCCTCGCCCGAAACACCGGGCCCGGCAATCAACACGATAAAAGCGACGTCCGGCGATCGCACAGCGGCCAGCGGTGCAATGAGACCTCCCTCGCTGTGGCCGATCAAACCGATGCGCTGCGAATCGACCTCGGGACAGGTCTTTAGATACTCCACACCTGCGAGAACATCCTCGGCCAGATCCGCTGTGGTGGATTTCGACAATTCTCCCGAACTTCCGCCCACTCCACGATCGTCGACCCGCAAGACGGCTACACCGCGGCGCGTCAAGTAATCAGCGAGCACCAGAAATGGCTTATGTCCCAGCAGAGTTTCGTCCCGATCTTGCGCTCCCGAGCCCGTGATCAACAACACGGCAGGACAAGGTCGCGGCGCGCGTGGCAGAGTCAAAGTCCCGGCGAGCTTAATTCCTGCTCCCCGATTCTCGTAAGTGACGTCGCGCTGGTCGTAGGGAAACGGCGGTTGCGGTGTTTGTGGTCGCTTGATTTCTGAAGGCTTCTCCGTGCGTTCCAAATCCAGCGGCAACGACGCTCCCCCCTGCAACCACTTACCGACGACGTGGCCCGATGCCAGCTTCCCTTCGAAGGTTCCTCCGATCGACTTGACCGACATGCGCAAGCGATCGTCCACTAATTCCACTTCGTCGACGCGAATCCCTTTGACGCCCTGATCAGGACTATCGAGTGTGGCCGAGAGCTTTCCTTCGGCAGTTCGTTGGATTTGAAAGACGATCCGCAGCTTGACGCCCGCATCGAGCGTGCCTTGCCAGGCCCCGGCGAGCAGCGCTTTCTCCGCCTCGGGCGCTGCCGTGTCCTCAGCTTCAGCAGGCTGCGAGGATCCCGTCGACGGCGGTTGGCCGACTTGCTGAGCTTCCACGGTCGAGAAAGGTGTCGCAACGCTGACGGTCAGCGCAACCAAGGCCACAACGCTTCGTGACATCGACCACCTGCTTTCGTGTAGTGGATATGCTAGCCTAGCCAGATT